>JAUYMC010000027.1 GCA_030699545.1 Gemmatimonadales bacterium
CGGCGAGGCCGCGATCGCCGCCGGCACCGGCACGCCGGGCACCGTGCGGCTGACCAAGCGCGAGCGGGAAATCCGCGAGCTGATCGCGCAGGGGCTGGGCAACAAGGAAATCGCACAGCGGCTCCACATCGCGACCAACACCGTGAAGAGCCACGTGCACAACATGCTCGGCAAGCTGTCGACACTGACGCCGCCGGACCGCCGCACCCGGAATCGCTCGCGCCGCGGCACCAGCCGGCGCTCGTACCGCTTCGCGCGCTGAGCGCACCGGCGTCACGGTGCCGCCCCCGGCTCCGCGTCGCGCAAAAACCGCTCGAACACCGGATTCGCGGGATACCGCGCCGCGAGATCGCGCACGTAGCCGCGCGCCTCGTCGGCGAGCGCGCGCTGCGCCGCGGTGTCGGCCCGCTCCCGGTGCGCTTCCCGCATCAGGGCCGCGGCCAGCACCCACGTCGCTTCGACGCGCGCCAGGTCCCCGTCGCGCGCCGCGCGCCGCAGCAGGGTGATGCCCCGTTCCGCGTTCCCCCGCCCCAGGCCGATGAGCTCCGCCACGAACCGCGCCAGCACGCCGGCGCGCGCGAGGCCGTAGTCGTAGACGCCCAAACCCAAATAGCAGTCGGTGCACGTGGAGTCGGCGGCGAGCACGCGGCGGTAGGCATCCCGCATCGCTTTGGCGTCGCGCGCGGCGCCGAGCCCGCTGCCGTGCAGCTCGCGCTCGCGCGCCCGGTACCCGAGCGCGGTGGCGAGCCAGAACTCCGCGGTGGTGGAGCGCGCCCGCGCGATCGCGCGCCCCAGCAGGGAATCGATGCGGGCCCGCTCGAAGTCCGCGGAATCCAGCGCCTCGGCCCACCAGATGTACGCGCCCGCTTCGAAGACGACGGGAGCGGGGTCGGCCGTGTCCTGCGCGCTCAGCTCCGAAAAGTAGGCCGCGGCCGCGCGGAAATCCCCGCCGTACAGCGTATCGAGACCGGCCCGCAGCTCGGGCCGGGCGCTCTGCGCGAGCACCACCGCCGCCACGACGCCCAGCCCACCCGTGAAGGGATGCACGTCAGCGCGGCACGACGGGCTGCGCCGCAGGCAGCGCCGCGACCCGCGCCGCCACAGTGGCGGCCAGGCCGGTGAGGGCGACGCCCGCCGGCGAGCCGGGATCGGCCACCACGATCGGCTCGCCCCGGTCGGCGCGCTCCGGCATCCCCGCCTGGAGGGGGATCTGCCCGAGGAGCGGCACCCCCAGCTCGGCGGCGAGGCGCGCGCCGCCGCCCGAGAGAAACACCTCGGAGCGGCCGGCGCAGTGCGGGCAGACGAAGTAGCTCATGTTCTCGACGATGCCGAGCACAGGGACCCCCACCCGCTCGAACATCTTCGCGCCGCGCAACGCGTCGCCCACGGCCATCTCCTGCGGCGTCGTCACGATCACCGCCCCGTGCAGCCGGACGATCTGCGTCAGCGACAGTTGGGCGTCGCCCGTTCCGGGCGGCAGGTCCACGATGAAGTAGTCCAGCTCTCCCCAGGCGACGTCGCGCAGGAATTGCTGGATGATTTTCATGATGATCGGACCGCGCCAGATCGCGGGGGCGTCGCGCTCCACGATCAGCCCGAGCGACATCACCTTCACGCCGTGCGCCTCGAGCGGCTGGATCTTGCCGCCCTGCACTTCCGGCTTGGCATCGACGCCGAGCATGCGCGGGATGTTGGGTCCGTAGATATCCGCGTCCATCAACCCGACGCGGCGGCCCTGCCGCGCCAGAGCGGCGGCGAGGTTGGTGGAGACGGTGGATTTTCCCACGCCGCCCTTGCCGCTCGACACGGCGATGACCTTGCCGAGGCCCGGCATCTCGTCGGGGACCGGCGGCGGTGGCGGGGCGGCGGGAGACGGAGCGGGCGCATCGTCGTGGACGGTGACCTTCACGCCGCGCACCCCCACGACCGCTTCGACCGCTTTCCGCGCCTGCCGCACCAATCCCGGGGGGTCGTCTCGGGAGAGCACGACGGTGAACGTCACGGCGCCATCGTCGTCCACGGCGAGGTCGCGGACCTTCGCGGCAGTATCCCGCAGGGCCGCTTCGACGCGCGCGCGCAACGTTGGGGGACTCATGCCGGGAATGTAGACGAACCGGGCGGTGCCGTCATCTTCAGCAATCCTGCTGCGCTGGTGATCGACCTCAAGCCCCGCCGATCGCCCCTCCCCCTCCGTCCCCGCCCGCCCCGTCGCGCAGGTAGACGCGCGCCGCCGCGAGCACGTGCGACTCGACCTCCGCGAGACTGCCGCCGAGCGACGCGCCGGCCGCGCGATGGTGGCCGCCGCCGCCGAACTGATGCGCCAGGGCGGCGACGTCTACGGCGCCCATCGAGCGCAATGAGACCTTCACGCGCCCGTTGCCGATCTGGCGGAACATGAGCGCCAGCCGGACGCCGGCGATCGAGCGGGGGAACTCCACGATGCCGTCGAGATCGTCCGCCGTCGTGTCGTGGCGCCGCAGCGCGTCGGGCGGCACGCTGACCCATGCCAGCCCGATGTCGGGCTCGACAACGAGCGTCTGCAGCACTTCCGCGAGCAGGCGGACGCGGCCTTCGGGGGCGCTCGCGTACACCGCCGCGTAAATCGATTCCGGATCCACCCCATGCTCGAGCAACGACGCCGAAACGCGGAGCGCGCGCGCCGTGGTGTTCGAGAAACGGAATCCGCCCGTATCGGTCAGCAATCCCACGTACAGCGCGCACGCGGTCTCGGGGGAGAGGTGCCAGCCGTTGGCGTTCGCCAGATCGAAGACCAGCTCGGCGGTCGCCGTCGCTTCGGCGGCGATGAGATACGGGCCGGGTGGCAGCTTCACGGGCCCGACATGATGATCGATGCACACGAGCGGCGCCTCGCGGCGCCGGACCGGCGCCGCGAGCTCGCCGAGTCGCGCGATGTCACCCACGTCGAGGACCACGACCACGTCGGCCCGCTCGATCTCGCGCACCGCGTGCGCGCTCGCGTCCGCGCCCTTGGGCACGAGGAAGTCGAACCGGTCGGGGATGCGCGTCGGATTTGCGATCGTGGTGGACACGCCGCGCGCCTGCAGCAGATGCCAGAGGCCGATCTCGCTGCCGACGCCGTCACCGTCGGCGTTCACGTGCGTGGTCAACACCACGTGGCGCGCCTCCGCGAGCACCGCGGCGACCTCCCGGGCGTCGCGGGCTCGCTCCGGAGGCATCGGCACGCCGTTGCTGTGCATGGTTCGGGAAGATAATGGGGGCGGGCCCCGGGTCCCCCGCAACCGAACTTTCGATCTAGCTCTTTGGGAGCAGTCCCCCGCTGCCCGCTACCGCTGGGCGAGCTTCGAGCGCCGCACGCCGTAGGCGAAGTAGATCACCAACCCGATCCCGAACCAGATCAGCAGCCGCTCCCAGGTGCCCCACGGCAGGGAGATCATGAGCCATCCCGCCGAGAGCGCGCCGGCCGGTGCCACGAACCAGACGATCGGCGTCTTGAACGTCCGCGGCAGGTTGGGCTCCCGGACCCGCAGCACCAGAATCCCGATGGACACGATGACGAACGCCAGCAGCGTGCCGATGGACACGAGACTCGCCGCTTCGCGTACCGTCAGGAGGGCGGAGAAGATCGCCACCCCGACGCCGGTGACGATCGAGGTAATCCAGGGCGTCTGGAACTTGGGATGGATCCGGCTGACGACCGGGGGCAGCAGGCCGTCCTTGGACATCGTCCAGAAGACCCGCGACTGCCCCAGCAACATCACCAAAATGACCGACGACAGGCCGGCGATCGCGCCCATCTTGATGAGCGACGCCATCCAGCCCATCCCTGCGCGGTCCGCGACGACGGCGATCGGATCGGGAACGTTGAGCTCTTTGTAGGGCACCACGCCGGTCGCGATGGCGGAGACGATGATGTACAGCACCGTGCAGATGAGCAGTGAGCCGATGATGCCGATGGGCATGTCGCGCTGCGGATTTTTCGACTCCTGCGCGGCGGTACTGACGGCGTCGAACCCGATGTACGCGAAGAAGACGACGGCGGCGCCCGCCATCACCCCGCTGAACCCGTAATGCTGGGGGTCGCCCGTGTTCTCGGGAATGAACGGCTTCCAGTTGTCGGCGTTGATGGCCTGCGCCGCGAAGAGAATGAACAGCAGGACGACGCCCACCTTGATGAACACGATCACGTTGTTGACGTTGGCCGATTCCTTGATGCCGACCACCAGCAACGTCGTGACGAGCGCGATGATCACCACCGCCGGCAGATTGAACAGCGCCGTCGCCTGGGTGCCATCCATGCACTGGACGACGGTGCCGCGGGCGCCGGCCAGGGCGCAGGGGACATCCACGCCGACGTCGTGCAGGAACGACACCACGTATCCCGACCACCCGATCGCCACGGTCACCGCGCCGAGCGCGTACTCGAGCACGAGATCCCACCCGATGATCCACGCGATGAACTCACCCAGCGTCGCGTATCCATACGTGTAGGCGCTGCCGGCCATCGGCACGAGGGAGGCGAACTCGGCGTAGCACAACGCGGCGAAGATGGAGGCGACGCCCGCGATCGCGAAGGAGAGCACGACCGCGGGTCCGGCGTTGACGGCCGCCACGGTGCCGGTCAGCACGAAGATCCCTGTCCCGATGATGGCGCCGATGCCGAGCATCGTCAGATTCATCGCGCCCAGCGCCCGCTTGAGACTGTGGTCGGTGAGGGCTTCGGTCTGGAGCTCGGTAACGCTCTTACGCCGGAACAGATTCATGCGAACCTCGGGTTGTGGAACGGGTCGCACAGCGGATGGCTTCGAACGCGCGCTAGAGTAGGTGCGGCGCGTGGTCCTGTCAAGCGCCTAGAGGCTGTAGTTGGGCGCCTCGCGGGTGATGACGACGTCGTGGGGGTGGGACTCGCGCAATCCGGCGGCGGTGATGCGAATGAACTCGGTTTCCGTCCGCAGGGCCGCGATGTCGCAGACCCCGCAATAGCCCATGCCGCTGCGCAACCCGCCGACCATCTGATAAATGACGTCGGCGACGGGACCGCGGAACGGCACCCGGCCTTCGATGCCCTCGGGCACCAGCTTCTGCATCGCGACTTCCCCTTCCTGAAAGTAGCGATCGGCCGATCCTTCTTCCATGGCGGACAGGCTGCCCATGCCGCGGATCACCTTGAACCGCCGTCCTTCGAGCAGGAACGCCTCGCCCGGACTTTCCTCCGTTCCCGCGAGCATCGAGCCCATCATCACGCTTTCGGCGCCCGCCGCGATCGCTTTCACCGCATCGCCGGAATACTTGATGCCGCCGTCGGCGATGACCGGCACGTCCGCCCCGGCCCCGCGCACGGCATCCACGATCGCCGTCACCTGCGGGACGCCGATGCCGGTGACCACGCGGGTCGTGCAGATCGAGCCGGGGCCGACGCCGACCTTCACCGCATCGACGCCGCGCTCGACCAGCGCCCGCGCGCCGGCTTCCGTCGCGACGTTGCCGGCGACGAGCTGCGCCTCGGGGAAGGCGTCGCGCAGACAGGCGACGGTATCGAGCACGCCTTGCGAATGGCCGTGCGCCGAGTCGACGACGATCACGTCGCACCCGGCGTCGAGCAGCGCCTGCGCGCGGGCGCGCGCCTCCGGCGTTCCGCCGACCGCCGCGGCGACGCGCAGCCGGCCGTGCTGGTCCTTGTTGGCGTCGGGATGCTGGCGCCGCTTGAAGATGTCCTTGATCGTGATCAACCCCTTCAACACGCCGTCGTCGTCCACGACGGGGAGCTTCTCGATGCGGTGGCGGGCGAGAATCCGCTCCGCCTCATCCAGCGTGGTGCCGACGGGCGCCGTCACCAGCTTGGCCTTGGTCATCGCGTCGCGAATGGGACGGTCCAGCTCGCGCTCGAACTGCAGATCGCGATTGGTGATGATGCCGACGAGCTTGCCCGCCCCATCGACGATGGGCACGCCCGAAATCTTGAAGCGCGTCATCAGCTGATGGGCTTCGCGCAGCGGGCGGTCGGGACCGAGGGTGATCGGATTGAGGATCATCCCCGATTCGCTGCGCTTGACGCGATCCACCTCGGCCGCCTGCCGCTCGATCGTCATGTTCTTGTGGATCACGCCGATGCCGCCCTGGCGGGCCATGGCGATCCCCATCTCGGCCTCCGTCACGGTGTCCATGGCGGCGGAGACGAGCGGGATGTTGAGCGTGATCGAGCGGGTGAAGCGGCTGGCGACGTTGACGCTGCGCGGATGGACGGTCGAGTGACGGGGGACGAGCAAAACGTCGTCGAATGTCAGTGCCACCGCGGATCGGAAGGTTCCCATAGCGAATGTTACTGGGGGGGCTTGGTTTCCTCAACCGGCTTTTTCTTCGCCTCGTCCACCGCCGCCTTGCCTGCGGCGGCGAGCCCCTCGAGGAACTTCCCCGCCTTGCCCACCGCGTCCATCGTCCCACGGATGATCGTCACCGGCACCCGTCCCGCCCGGAGCGTGTCCTCCAGGGTCTCGGCGACTTTCTGGAACGGCGGCGCGCCCGCGGCGCGCTGCGCGTACTTCGATTCGAGAAACTCGATGTAGTCGAGCACCTGATACGCCTGCTCGTCGGGCATCGTATCGAGCTGGCGCCGAATCCGCTCGGCGAGCACGTCGTTCATGGGGCCGCTCCTCCCTCGAGCGTGATCAGTTCGACGACGGGATTCCCCAGGTAGCGGCTGCGGCCGGCCCGGACCCGCGCGGTGACCTGGACGGTGGCGAGCGGCGCGAGCGCGCGCACCGCCGGCAGCTTGAGCTCCGGCACGATGATGTAGACGAACCCGCGCTCGGGCAGCGGGCCGCGCGCCAGCACATAGGTGGCGCCGGCGGGAATGTCGGGACGCAGATCGTCGGCCTTCTGCAGGGCGATGTACTGCACCCGCCAGCGCAGCACCTGCCCCGCGTAGCGCTGCGGGTCGGTGCGCAGCTCCGCGGCACTGACGCCGAGCAGCACGCCGGCCGGGGCCGTCTGGATTTCGTCGGCTTTGACCCATCCCTCGAACTGCACGCGCGCCCACTCGCCGCTGCGACTGAGCACGCGCACCGGCGTGTCGGGGCCGAGCGTCCCGGCTTCCGGACCATCGGGCGCCCGGTAGACGGTCATCGGCCGCGGCGCGCGCGCCGGCGGCGATGCGGGGGGCGGGGCGGCGGGAGGGCTCGAGTCGGTCACCGCCGCCAGCGCCGCGCGGTTCACCCAGCCGGTCCGGCGCACATGGATCCAGCGGCTCGCGCGGGTCGTGTCGCCGGCCACGCGCCTGAGCCCGAAACCCTGCGCGAGCCGCGCGATAATGGCGCCGCCGGCGCTCGCGCGGAGATTCTCCTGCGACGCCCGGGTCACGATGAGGTCGAAATCGGCGCCCGGCGTCCCCGGGACGGGCGCGCCGACGGACGCGGCGAAGATCCACCCGTCGAGCGTGACCTGCACCCACGGCCCGCGGGTGTCGCCGCCGGCGAGCACCGCGCCGCGGACCAGGCGTGCCAACCGCCGGCCGCCGGGCTCCTGATGGAACCACACGTTCTCGGTGGCCACGCGGTACGTGAGAGGAGTCTGCGCCGCGGTCTCACGCGCGCAGCAGAGCAGAACTGGTAGGGCGCGGACGATCTGGCTAACTTGCATCCCCTTCAATATGACTACCCGCCGCGGCACGCGCACCCCGGTCGTCTTGATCGTGCTCGACGGGTGGGGCTTCCGCCCCAGCCGTGACGCCAACGCGGTCGAGCTCGGCGACACGCCCACGTGGCACCGGCTGTGGGATCGCGCGCCCCGGACCCTGCTCGAAGCGTCCGGCCTCGCGGTCGGCCTGCCCGCAGGGCAAATCGGCAACAGCGAAGTCGGACACCTGAATCTCGGCGCGGGCCGCGTCGTGTCGCAGGACCTCGTCCGCATCTCGCAGTCCGTCGCCTCGGGGGACTTCTTTCAGATCCCGGCGCTCGTCGCACTCTGTGACGAGACGCGGCGGCGGGGCGGCACGCTGCACCTCATGGGCCTCATCGGCACCGGCGGCGTGCACGCCATCGACACGCACCTGCTCGCCGCCATCGAGCTGGGGCGCCGGGCGGGACTGCCGGTGGCGATTCACGCCTGGCTCGACGGACGCGATACCCTGCCCCAGTCGGCGCTGGGATTCATGCAGGAGCTGATGGCGACGGTCGGACGGGCGGACGGCCGGACGGCGGTGTCGACGGTCATCGGGCGTTACTACGCGATGGACCGCGACAAGCGGTGGGAGCGTACCGAGCTCGCCTATGACGCGATGGTGCACGGCGTGGGAATGCCGGCTCCCGACTCCATCACCGCGATCCAGCAGGCGCACGCGGCGGGCGAGACCGACGAATTTGTGAAGCCGTGGATCATCGCCGGCGGCGCCCGGCTGCGCGACGGCGACGGCGTCTTCTGCTTCAACTATCGGGCCGACCGCATGCGGCAGATCGTGCGCGCCCTCGCGATCGAGGGGTTCGATGGCTTCGACGTGCGCGATCGGCCCCGGCTCAACGTCGTGACAATGACGCGGTACGACGAGACGTTCCCCCTGCCGGCGGCCTTCGAGCCCGTCGTCCTGTCCCGCATCGTCGCGGAAATGCTGGCGGACCGGGGCAGGACGACGTTCCGGACCGCGGAAACGGAGAAATACGCGCACGTCACCTATTTCTTCAACGGCGGCTTTGAACCGCCATATAAAGGAGAGGAGCGCCTCCTCGTGCCGTCGCCGAAGGTGGCGACGTACGACCTGATGCCGGAGATGAGCGCGGCGGGGGTGACGGACGTCTTGTGCCGTGCGATCACGGCGAAGTCACACGACTTCATCCTCTGCAACTACGCGAACGCCGACATGGTGGGGCACTCCGGATCGCTGCCGGCCACGATCCAGGCGGTCGAAGTCGTGGACCGGTGCCTGGCACGGGCCCTGGAGGCGGCGGAGCAGGCCGGCGCCACCGTCCTCGTGACGGCGGACCATGGAAACTGCGAGCTGATGGTGGACCCCGTCACCGGCGGCCCCCACACGGCGCACACCACGAACCCGGTGCCGTTCGTGCTGGTCGGGGAAGGGACCGGCAGAGGGCGACTCCGGCCGGGTGGCTCGCTTCGCGACGTTGGACCAACGATCTTGCAGCTATTGGGAATCGAGCCTCCGGCGGAAATGACGGGGCGTGACCTACGGGAGATGGACTGATGAAACGTTGGATACTGATCACCGGCATCGTGGTGACCCTCGGGCCGACGGGCCGTCAGGCCGTCGGTCAGGTCGGCCACGATCCCAGCAACACTCCGTATCGCGACCTCGTGATGGGGTCTGGCCCGGTCGTCTTCGCCGGCTATCTCGGCGGTGATCGCGGGCGGGCGGGCGTCGGCCCGAGCAACGCCATGACGTTCGGCGCGCGCTACGAGCTGCCCACGGGGCGGTCGCTGGTCCTGCAGGTCAGCGCGGCCTACCTCCAGGGGGACCGCTTCATCGCGAATCCCGCCGTCAACGCCACGGACCCCGAGCGTCGCACCGGACCCGCCGACACCGATTTGCTGCACGCCGAAGTGGCGATGCAGCTGCGGCTGACCGGCGTCAAGACGTGGCACGGGCTCGCGCCCTATCTCGGCTTCGGTGTGGGGATGGCCTTCGACGCGGGGTCGCCGGGCGACACGACGAACAGCGGCTACGAGTTCCGCTCCAAGCTGACGTTCAGCGCCGGGACGGGTCTGCGCGTGCAGACGTCACGGCGCATCAAGCTGCACGCCGACGTGCGGATGCTCTTCTGGCGGCTGCGCTACCCGGTGTCGTTCCACAGCTCGGCACCCGACGGCAGCCGGGTCGTGCCGCTCGAGGAGAACCTGACGGACTGGACCATCCATCCCTGGATCAGTCTCGGCGCGGGATGGACTTTCTAGCCGACGGGTTCCGTCGCGCGCTCGCACTGTTGTTCACGGGCGATGCGGAGGTTTTCGGCATCGCGCTGCTCACCCTCAAGGTCGCGACGATCGCGACCGTCGTCGCCTGCGGCATCGGCATTCCCATCGGCTATGCCCTCGCCACGCGCCGGTTTTGGGGACGCCGCGCCGCCCTCACCATGGTCAACACCGCCCTCGCCTTCCCGACGGTCGTCGTCGGGCTGCTCCTGTACGGCATGCTGTCGCGGCGCGGTCCCCTGGGCGAGCTGGGCTGGCTCTACACCTGGCAGGCCATCGTCGTCGGCGACGTGCTGCTCGCCTTGCCGATCGCGGCGGCGCTGTCCGCCGCCGCGGTCCAGGGCGTCGACCCGCGTGTCCGGCGCACCGCCGAGACCCTGGGCGCGGGCCGCTGGCGCACCGCGTGGACGGTGGCGCGCGAGGCGCGGTTCGCGCTGGCCGCGGTCGTCACGGTCGCGTTCGGCCAGGTGGTGGCCGAGGTTGGGGCGGCGATGATGGTGGGGGGCAACATCCGCGGCTCGACCCGCACGCTCACGACCGCGGTAGCGCTGTACACGTCCCAGGGGGACTTTGGACTCGCGCTCGCACTCGGGATGGTGCTGCTCGTCCTCGCCTTGGTAGTCAACGTCGCCCTCCAGGTCCTGCAGGGGAGAGGCGGTGGTTGAGCTTCGCCATGTGCGGCACCGCTACGACGGCCGTGTCGTCCTGGACCTCGAGCGGTTCACGGTCCCCGGTGGCGCGATGCTGGCGATCGTCGGGCACAATGGGTCCGGGAAGAGCACGCTGCTGCGGCTACTCGCGCTGCTCGAGTCTCCCTCCGAGGGAACGGTGCTGCTCGATGGAGTGGCGGTGCCCCGTCGCGTGACGGCGGCGCTGCGCCGCCGGGTGACGCTCGTGGAACAGCGGCCTCTGCTGCTGAGGGGCACGGTGCGGGAAAATCTCGGATTTGGGCTCCGGGCGCGGGGGGTTGGTCGCACGGCGGTGGACAGGGTCGTGCAGGAAACGGCGGAACAGTTCGCGCTCGGCCCGCTGCTGGCCCGCGACCGGCGGGAGCTGTCGGATGGAGAGACACAGCGCGTCGCGGTCGCGCGAGCCGTCGCGCTCAAGCCCGATGTCCTGCTGCTCGATGAGCCCGCCAGCTCCGCCGACCGCGCCGCCGTCGCGGCGCTGTTCCGGGCGCTGGCCGTGGAGCGCGCCACGCGGCCGCTCGCCGTCTGCATCGCGTCGCATCAGCTCGAAGACGCCTACCGCTGGGCGGATGACATCCGGGCGCTGGCCGAAGGCCGCCTCTCCCCCGTGACGCCGGAGAATCTCTTCCGCGTGGAGCTGCCCGCCGGGGGCGACGGCGCCCTCAAACACGTGCGCATCGCGGCCGTCGAGATCGCGGTGGCGACCGAACGCACGGGGCCGGCGGTCATCGCCGTCTCGCCCACCGACATCTTCGTGAGCCGGGAGGTGCAGCCGTCGTCGGCCCGCAACGTGCTGGCGGGACGCGTGACGCGCGTGGCGTCGCCGCGGCCGGGCCTGGTGCACGTGACGGCGGACGTCGGGGTGGAGCTGGTGGCGGTCGTCACCGCCGAAGCCGCCGGGGGGGGCACGCTCGACCTGACGCCCGGCGCGCCGGTGGTGTTCGCCTTCAAGGCCAGCGCGGTGCGTGTGTTCTGATGCCGACCGCGCGGCTCACCCGCATCGTGGAATTCACCGCCAGTCACCGGTTTCCCGACACGCCGGACTTCGCGGGCGCCACTCACGATCACAGTCATCGCTACCAGTGCGCGGTCACGGTGCGGGGACCGTTCGACCCGGCGCGCGGCGGCGTGATGAGTGTGAAGGGGCTCGAGGCGATTCTCCAGCGCGAGATCGTCGCGCCCCTCGACGGCAAGCACATCAACGACGACGCACCGGCATTTGGCGACGGCGCCTGGGTGGCGACGGGTGAGGCGTTGGCCGTGCATTTCTGGAATCGCATCGTCCCGGCGCTGCCGGCCGGCGTGCAATTGTACTGTGTTCGCGTCCAGGAGAGTCCACGGCTCTTCTCGGAGTACTTCGGTGAAGCCTGAGCCGGGCACCCGTCGCGGGCGCATGCAGGCCGAGTCGGCCGTCGTGGACGAATGGCCCGTGTGGCTCGAGGTGAACGGCAAGCCGGCGGTGACGTGGATGTGCACGCCCGATCAGCTGGAGGAGCTGGCCGTCGGCTGGCTCCACGGCGAGGGCTACATCGGCTCGCGCGCCGATCTGCTGCAGCTGCGCCCGTGCGCGCCCGACCTCGGCTTCTGGGCCGACGTGCGGCCCGAGCGCGTCGCGCAGGTGGAGAGTGAAAACCGCAAGCGGGTGCTCGCGTCGGGATGCGGCGCGGTCACCACGCTGCTCGCCGATCCGCACGCGCTCGCGCACGCGCGTCCCCCCGCCCGCGGCGCGCCGCCCGAGCCGGCCACGCTGCGCGCGCTGTTCAAGGAGCTGTTCGGCCGGGGCGCGCGCTACAACGAGACGGGTGGGATCCATGCCGCCGCGCTGACCGACGGGGGAGGCGCGACGATTCTGTTCCACGCCGAGGACATTGGCCGTCACAACGCCGTGGACAAAGTGATCGGGGCCGCGGTGCTGGCGGGCGCGC
>JAUYMC010000038.1 GCA_030699545.1 Gemmatimonadales bacterium
CAACGCAAGGAACTGAACGACCTCACGCGGCGTCTGGCCGAGACCCAGCGCCAGGTCGAGACTGCGCTGGAGCGGATGGCCGGCATCGAGGAGCACGGCCGCCGGAACCTGGAGCTCGCCTCCCAACTCGCGCTGAAGATAGAGGCCCTGGAGAGCGAGCGCGAAGCGGCGGAGACCCGCAACACACGCCTGCAAACGACCCTCAGCCGGATGGACCAGGAGGTGACGCGCCTGAACGCGGCAATCCCCGATCTCCATCGTGAGAACGAAGCGCGCAAGGAGCGCGAGGAGAGCATCACGGAGATGCTGCGGCGGCTGGAGTCCGAGCTCGACCCGATGCGGACGAAGCTGGGCCAGATAAGCCGGATCGACGACCGGCTCGAACTGGTCCAGGCCGAGCGCAGCCGCCACGGCAAGCGGTTGAACGAGCTAACGTCGGAGGTAGACCTCCTGAAGACAGGCCTCGATACCCAGGCCGAGAGGTCGGCGCTCGTCGATGCCCGCATCGTCGGCTACCAGGACGAGGTCCGGGCCCTCCACCAGAAGCTCCTGGCCTTCCGCGACGAGCTGGGCAGGTACATGCACTCCGCCGCCGGGCAGGAGTCGGACTTCAGAAAACGCCAGATGGCCGCTCTGGAGAAAGAGATCCGAGACCTGCGCAGCCGCGCCCTCAACTTCCCCGATGAGTAGCGCACGGACGGGTGTCCTCCGCCGCTACGCAGATTTCCTCCCCCTGACGCCGGACACGCCCAGGATCGACCTGGGGGAGGGCAGTACGCCACTCGTGCGGTCGCGGCACATAGGGCCGGCCCTCGGTGTCCCCAACCTCTACTTCAAGCTGGAGAGCTGCAACCCCACGGGCTCCTTCAAGGACCGCGGCATGGTGGTCGCGGTGGCCAAGGCGCTGGAGGAGGGGAACCGGGCCGTGCTCTGCGCCTCCACCGGCAACACGAGCGCCTCGGCAGCGGCCTATGCCGCCCACTGCGGCCTGCGAGCCTACGTCTTCCTGCCCAGGGGCCGGATCGCCCCCGGCAAGCTCGCCCAGAGCATCGTCTACGGCGCCCGGATCGTGGCAATAGACGGTAACTTCGACGACTGCCTCCGCCTTGCCCGCGAGTACTGCGAACGTCACCCCGTTGCCCTCGTCAACTCCGTCAACCCGAACCGGATCGCCGGCCAGAAGACCGCCGCCTTCGAGGTCGTCGATGACCTGGGCGACGCGCCCGATTTCCTGTTCATCCCGGTCGGTAACGCCGGCAACATCACGGCCTACTGGGCCGGCTTTCAGGAGTACGCCGAGCGCGGCCTGGCGAGCCGACGTCCCCGGATGATGGGCTTTCAGGCCGCCGGCGCGGCGCCCATCGTCCTCGGCCACCCGGTGGACGACCCCCAGACCATCGCCTCGGCGATACGGATCGGGAACCCCGCCTCGTGGCGCAAGGCCGTCGCGGCCCGCGACGAGTCGGACGGGGTCATCGACAGCGTGACGGACGCGGAGATTCTGGCGGCCTACGAGCGCCTGGCCCAGGAGGAAGGCATCTTCTGCGAGCCAGCGTCGGCGGCCTCTCTTGCCGGCTTCCTCAAGCGGGCGACGGGGGCCGGCGGCCTGTCCGGCGCCACAAGCGTCTGCGTCATCACGGGAAACGGTCTCAAGGACCCGGACAGGGCGATGGCCGTGAGCCGCCGCCAGCTGGATGTGCCGGCTTCGCTGGCGGCCATCGAGGCGGCTCTCGAAGCGGAGTCCGATTCCAGCCCCGTTTGACGCGCTTCCAGGGCAACCGTACAATTTAAAGCGCCGTCAGGGCCACGACGGTCCCACAGGGGCCGATCCTTGATCCACCAGAGGGAACAACGCCGCCACGGACGGCGGCGATAGCCAGGCTGGGAGTGTTGAAGCGTGCCGGGAGCGACCTTCGGTACCGAGATCCGCGATATTGACTCCGAGATGGACGGCCTCCTCGCCTGCCGGGAGGAGCGTCCGGTTTTCCTCCACCCCGTCTGGCTCCGGACCTGGTTTGACGAGTTCGGGGCCGAGCGTGAGCCCCTCTTTCTGACCGCGGCCAAGGACGGCGCCATCGCCGTCGCCCCTCTCATGCGCGAGGACGGCCGACTCACCTTCATGGGCGACAGCTCGGTGTGCGACTTCATGGACTTCCTCGTCTCGCCCGAGAGACGCGACGAAGCCTATTCGGCGCTGTGGGAGCAGATCTGCGGCGAGGAGTGGTCCGAGCTTGACCTCTGGGGCCTTCCGGAGTCCTCGCCGACCCGGTCGGAGGTCGCACAGCGCGCCAGGCAGGCCGGCTACAGCGTTGGAGAAGAGCGAGAGGCGGTCTCGCCCCGGCTCGAGCTCCCCGACACCTGGGACGCGTACCTGGCGTCCCTGGGCAAGAAGGACCGCCACGAGCTGCGGCGAAAGATGCGGCGCCTGCTCGAAAGCGGCGCCAACGTGGCCCTGGAGGTGTACCAGGACCAGGACGAGGTCGTGGCGGGCGTCGAGGACTTCCTGCGGCTGCACACGGCGAGCCGCCACGACAAGGCCGAGTTCATGACGCCGGCGATGAGCGCCTTCTTCCGCCGCATGGCCTCCGCCCTGTCCGCGGAAGGCCTGATCCGCCTCTTCACGCTCTACGTGGACAACAAGGCCGTCGCTTCCGTCCTCTGTTTCGACGCCGGCAGCCACCTCTACATGTACAACTCCGGCTACGACCCGGAGTTTTCTTCGATGTCCGTCGGGCTCGTCTCCAAGGCTCTGTGCCTCCGCTGGGCGATCGAGAACGGGAAGAAGGGCATCGATTTCCTGCGCGGCAATGAGGCCTACAAATACGACCTCGGCGCCCGCGACCAGCAGATCTACAGGCTCGTCGTGCGGCGGTCGGCATGAACCCTTCGCGCGTCGCCGTAATCTGCGTCCATACCTCGCCCCTGGACCGGCCGGGAGGGAGCAAGGCCGGCGGGCTGAACGTGTACGTGCTCGAGCTCTCGAAGGGACTGGCCCGCCTCGGCTGGGACGTCGATATCTTCAGCCGCGCGACGAGCGCGCGGACACCGGAGGTAACGGAGATCGCGCCGGGAGTGCGGGCCATCCACCTTCGGGCCGGACCTGCCCGTCCGTTGTCGCCCGAGGCAACGTACAGGCACATCGAGAGCTTCGAGCGGGCGGTAATCGATTTCAACCAACGGGACGGGGCCCATTACGACGTCGTCCACAGCCACTACTGGCTGTCCGGCCTCGTCGGCGAGCGCCTGAAGGCGGCCTGGAGAGCGCCGCACGTGGCCATGTTCCATACGCTGGGCGAGATCAAGAACCGGGCGAGCCGGTCGGAGAACGAGTCGCCTCTGCGCATCCGGTCGGAGGCCAGCGTTATCGAAGGGGTGGAGCGCGTCATCTGCGCCACGGAGCACGAGAAGGCCCTCCTGGTCCAGCTCTACCGGGCGGACCGGACGAAGATCGCGGTCATCCCGCTCGGCGTCGACCTGGACCGCTTCCGGCCCCTGGACAAGGACAGCGCCCGCCAGGAGCTGGGCTTCAAGGACGAGCGGATCATCCTCTTCGTCGGCCGGATCGAGCCCCTCAAGGGCGTGGACATCCTGATCAACGCCGCCGCCCTGCTCGAGAGCGACATCGAGTGCAGCGTGCTCATCGTCGGCGGTGACGAGCGCTCGCGGGTCGAGGTCGCGGAGCTCCGCAGCCTGGCCAGCGACCTCGGCATCGGCCATCGTGTGGCCTTCATCGGCGCGGTCGACCACGACAAGTTGCCCCTGTTCTACAACGCCGCCGACGTCTGCGTTGTCCCGTCCCACTATGAGAGCTTCGGGCTCGTCGCGCTCGAAGCGATGGCCTGCGGCATCCCGGTCGTCGCCTCGCGAGTCGGGGGTCTCACCGGTACGGTGAAGGACGGCGAGACGGGCTACCTGATACCCTGGCTCTGCCCGGAGCCCTTTGCCGAGCGGATCGAGATGCTCCTGGAGAACGAGTCGCTGCGCCACAACCTC
>JAUYMC010000044.1 GCA_030699545.1 Gemmatimonadales bacterium
AAGGTCGTCGGCTGGCCCTTCTTCTCCGAGCCGTACTTCGGGTTCGCCTGCACCCGCAGGCCCAGCAGCTCGAAGGTCGTCAGGGCAAGGTTCTTGCCGGTCGTGATCGCGCCCCAACCGCCGACGGAGTGCATGCGCAGGGAGATAGAGCCTTCCGGGAGCAAGCTCGGCCGCTCCGTCGGCTGCAGGTTCAGCTCGGCGATGTCCGGGTACTCCTTGAGCAGCTCCTGCTGCCAGGCATCGACCTTCGGGAAGCCCGTGCCGTCTCGGACGAAGTCGATCCCGAGGTAGAAGTGGCGCCGGCGCTTGCCGGACTCCAGCATGTTATCGACCGCGGCGATGATGTCGCCTGGCTGCAGGTCGCGGCTGCCAAAGCCGAACCCGCCCGCGTAGAAGTCCGGTATTTCCTCCGCCGATACTTCCGCCACCCCAGGGTAGGGCAGCTTGCCACTGGCGCGCGCGTTCTCCAGCCCCTTGGTCATCGCGGCGCGGATCTCCCGCAGCAGCGGCGGGTCGACGGCCAGCGGCTGGTCTACGCGCTCCAGCACGGCGACGCCCTTCTTGCCTCGCAAAAACTTCGTCACGAGGTCGGCCGGGAAGGGGCGGAACATCACAAGGTCGAGGACACCCACCCTGAGCCCGCGCGTCTCGCGGAGGTGGTCGGCGACCGCCTCGGCGTTGCCCACGACAGAGCCCTGGCCCGCGATCACGTACTCGGCGTCGTCGAGACGGTAGCCCAACGCGCGCGCGTAGCGCCGGCCCGTGAGCTCCGCGTACTCGCGCATCGCCCGGTCGGCCAGCTCGGCGACGTGGTCGAAGTAGAAGGGGCGCTGCGCGGCGACGCCCTGGGCGAAGCTGTCCTGGTTCTGCACCGGCCCGAGCAGGGCCGGGTAGTCCAGGTCGAACATCTCGGGGATGCGCCGACGCTTTGGCCCGAAAGTCAGCCGCTGGGCGGCCGTCGGCGCCTCGATAATGTCAGCGGGGTCGCCCAGGTACTCCTTGATCAGCTCGCGCTCGGGCAACCGGATCGACTCGATGACGTGGCTGGTGAGGAACCCGTCCTGAGCGCAGGCGCCGGGCGTGAGCGACAGCTCGGCGATCCGGTGGGCGATGACGGTAAGGTCGGCAACGTGCTGGACGTTCTTCGCGAAGAGCTGGAAGAAGCCCGTGTCGTCAATCGCGTGGTAGTCATCATGACCAGCGTGGACGTTGAGAGCGTGCTTCGTCATCGCTCGGGCGGCGATGTTCAACACGTACGTAAGCCGCTTCCCAGCGGCGGCGTAGAGCGACTCGTGCATGTAGGCGATGCCCTGGCCGCTCGAGAAGTTCGTGGCCCGCAGCCCGGTCATGCTCATGCCGGCCGTAACGGCGGCGGCGGCATGCTCGCCCTCGGGCTCGAAGAAGATCAGGCGGCGGCCATTGACGTTGGTCTGGCCAGCGGCCATCGCCGCCGCCCAGCCCTCGCCCATCTGCGTCGAGGGGGTGATCGGGTACGCCCCTGCGCCTTCGCTCGCCGCCGTCTCCACGTGGACGACAGCGCCGCTGCCGTCCTCCGCGACAGGCAGGCCCGGATACTTCGGGGCCGCCTCCGCCGTGGCCTTCTCTCCCGAGGTCGCTCTTGCCATGATTCCCAACCTTGCTTATCGCTTGCTGAGTATGCGTAATCACCGCAGGACCGCGCGCAACGAAGCGTGTGAGCCCTGAGAATCACTCGACGCGGCGCTAGCCCCCGGCGCTCTCCAGATCGCTAAGGTCGACCTGGCCCAGGAGCCAGTTCGCGAACGCCCCCACCGGATCCGGAGCCACTCCTGGACCCGCGGGCGATGCCCCGTTCGCTCCTCCACCCACGTCCACGGCAGCCGCGCTTCCGCCGGCCGCCGCTTCGATCGCTCCCGCAGGCGCCCCGGCTTCCGCCTCTGGCGTTGGAGCGGCGGACAGCGCGGCGAGCATTCGCAGCTCTTGCTGCTGCTGAAAGACCGAGAGCGAGCCCAATGGCCGGCGCGGCTCTTGCGACGGCATGTGCTTCACCTCGAGACGCCCGAGACCATCCGCAGCCGCTGGCGTGTGGACGAAGAGAGCGGCCTCGCTGGGCATCACGGCGGCAACTGCCGGAGTGTTCACCTCCGCGAGCCGCGTCAGGGCGCCGGCGGCGCGTGACCCTCGACGAGGAGCACGAAGCTCTGGGCGCCGTCCAGGTAGGCGCCAAGTCCCGCGACGAGCATGTCACTCCCGGCGACCTCAATGACGAGCGGCGGCGCTATCTGCCGCTCCGCCCGGCTCCAGCGCCGGAAGGGAAAAGCTTCCAGCAGAACGTCGTGCTCCTCCGGGCGATACTGGCTCGAGCGGGCGAGGTTGGCCAGGCGGGCCGCGCCGAACGCGCGGCCGGCATCCGCCAGCGCCCGCTCGACCGCCGCGTGGAGGTCGGCGCCGCGCTCGACGCGAACTCGGAACAGGTCCTCCCCGCGGCCTTCGAGGTCTTCGAGGACCTTGAGGGCGCGCTCGACTGCTGCCGCCCAGTCGGACCCGGCCGCCTTCTTCGGGGCCAGGAGCCGGGAGAAGCGATCCGAATCGATGCGCCCGGCCGCGAACGCGCCGAGCGCTGCCGCCGCCCGTGGTGTCTCGTCTTGGGTCGTCGCGCGGTGGTCCTCAAGGAAGCCGCGGAGCTGGTCGCGGGTCAGCGAGATGGCAGAGCGGAAGACCTCTGCCCTTCTGCCCAGGGCATCGAGCGCGTCTTGGGCGAGGTCGTCAGATGGCATATCGATCGAGCTCCTCGGAAAGCAGCTTCAGTCGCTCCTGGGCGGAATGGACAGGCAGCGCCCGCGTCTCCTCATAGGTCGGTCGGCTCTCGTCCCGGAAGAAGACGCCGAGCCTGGTCAGGCCGTCCGACTCGGTGAGCCGGCGGGCTTCGTCCAGGTCGCCG
>JAUYMC010000050.1 GCA_030699545.1 Gemmatimonadales bacterium
CGAGGCCGCCCGCGCCATGGCGCGCGCCGCCGAAGAGGCGACCGGGCTGCCGCCCCGCACCGCCCTGGTGCTGTCGACCGGCGTGATCGGCGTGCCGCTCCCCCTGGACAAGGTGACCGCCGGCCTGAAGCAGGCGGCCGCGCGGCTGTCGGTGGCGGGCGGCGCGGAGGCGGCGCGCGCCATCATGACGACCGACACGCGCCCCAAGCAGTGCGCGGTCCGGATCACCACGCCCGCCGGCGCGATCACGATCGGCGGCATCGCCAAGGGCGCGGGGATGATCCATCCCGACATGGCCACCCTGCTCGCCGTGATCACGACCGACGCCGTTTCGGAGCCGGGCGTGCTCACCCCCTGTCTGCGGCGGGTCGCCGACCGCTCGTTCAACGCCATCTCCGTGGACGGCGACACGAGCACGAACGACACCGTGCTGCTGCTCGCGAACGGCGCGTCGGGGATCGACCCCGCGCGCGACGGCGCGCTCTGGAAGGTGTTCGAGGACGCGCTGACCGACGTGGCGCGCCGGCTGGCGCACGCGATCGTGGAGGACGGCGAAGGCGCGACCCGGTTGCTCGAGGTCCAGATCACCGGCGCGCAAACCGAAGGGCATGCCCGCGAGGTCGGCCGGAGCATCGCGCGCTCGACGCTGGTCAAGACGGCGATCCACGGGAGCGATCCGAACTGGGGACGCGTGCTCGCGGCGGCGGGGGCCGCCCGCGTCGCGCTCTCGGCCGACAAGATCACGCTCGAGGCGCTCGATGCGAATGGCGCGTGGCTGACGCTCGCGACCGGCGGGGCGACGGCGCATCCCGATCCGGCCCGCGCCCGCGCGATCTTCGAGCAGAAGACGATCCGGCTGCGGCTCGATCTGGGATTGGGGCGGTCGGAGTCCACCGTGTGGACCTGCGATCTTTCGCCCGAGTACGTCCGCGTCAACTCCGACTACACCAGCTAGACGCCTCGGCGTCTCGGCGTCTCGTCAACGGCTGGCCAGCACCTCGCGCGCCGAGCCGAGGAACGCGGCGGCGCGGATCCCCGCGCCGGGGACGGCGCCGGCGATCGATTCGAGCGCGGCCTCGGCGCGGCGCCGGTAGCGCACGTCGCCCGTCGCCTCCGCGAGCCGCAGCAGCATGCGCGCGGCCCAGGCGTTGCCGCCGGGGAGCATATCGTCGAACACCGGCTTGCTGCGGTCGGAGAGCGCGGGGGCCGCGGGGTCGGGCTCCATCCTGTCGTAGTAGCCGCCCAGCGAATCGCCGTAATCCCGCTCGATGACGGCCGCGAGATCGCGCGCCACGTCGAGGTAGCGGCGATCGCCGGACGCGTGGTGGGCGGCGAGACAGGCGGCGGCGACCTGCACCTGGTCCTGCAACAGCCGGTGCACCGACCCGGCGGCGGCGTGGCGCACGCCCCAGCCGCGCGCGTACATCCGCTGCAGCACCCCGTCCAGCGCCATCGTCGCGCGGCGCTCCGCGGCGGCATCGCCGAACGTCGCCGCCGAATGGAGCACGGCCTCGATCACGTATCCCTCTTGATCGGCGAACAGGGGCCGATCGCCGCCCCGCAACTCCCGCGCGATCCGCCCGGCCAGCTCGCGCCCGCGCTCGCGATAGCGCACGTCGCCCGTCACCACCCACGCCTTGGCGAGCGCGCGGAGCAGCGCGGCCTGCACCAGCCGCGGCGGATCCTCCCGCCGGACCCCGCCCGGCGCCCCGGCGGTCGTCGCGGCTCGCGACGATTCCGGCTCCAGAAACAGATCGAGCGCGGCGCGGGCCGTGGCGAGCGCGGTCGAGTCATTCTCGCGCGCGAACTCCGCCAGCAGCACCGACACCGCCTCCACGTGCATCACGCTGCTCAGGCGGGTTCCTCCCCCCTCCCCCGGGCCGCCGGCAAGCGCGGCGGATAGCTCGGTGCGCAGTCGCGCGATTTCCGCCTGGAGCGGCGCGCGCTGCAGCACGCCGTGCGCGGGATCGCCCGCGGCGAGCTGGCGCACGAGGGCGGCATGCTGGATCACGAACGCGCGGTTCTCGCGGTAGCTCCGCGCGACTTCGGGGAGGATCTGCTTCAACCCGCGCCCGGTGATCGGATCGTCCGCGGGAAAATAGGTGCCGCCGAAAAAGGGGCCACCGTCGGCGGTGAGAAACACGGTCAGCGGCCACCCCTGCAGGCCGGCGAGTCGTTCGACCGCGACCTGGTAGCGCCGCGCCACGTCGGGCCGCTCGTCGCGGTCCACGCGCACGGGAACGAACAACGCATTGATGAGGGAGCCGATCTCGGGGTCGGTGTAAATCGCACGGTCGGTTTCGGTGCACCAGTGACAGGCGTCGCCGCCGATGTAGAGCAGCACGGGGCGGTCGAGCTTGGCGGCGAGCGCGAAGGCGTCGCGACTCCAGGGCTGCCAGTCGACCGGCTGCCGCGCGGCGCGCGCCAGGTAGCTCGTGGCCGACTGCGCCATGCGATTGGTGAACGGTCCGCGCTCGGCGACACAGGCCGCTACGACGCACACGGCGGCCAGGAGCCGGCGCGGGGGGGGGGGGGGGGGAACGCATGTTATTCGCTACCCACTCCGGCGCGCGTCCGTTCCTGTATTCTGTGTCATGACCCAGGTGACCATCACGCCCAAGTCGGACGGTCCGCTGATCGTCGAGGGACCGGTTCGCATCGTCACGCCGGACGGTCGGGAACTGGCACCCCCCCTCCGCAAAGATGGCAGGCCGGCGGAAGTCATTGTCCTGTGCCGATGTGGAGCCTCCGGCAACAAGCCATTTTGTGACGGATCGCACAAACGGACGGGGTTCCGAGACGCCCCCGCTGAGCCCGTTCCCCCCGCGTAGGCGCCTCATATTATGTTGTCTGGCGCTTGCAGGCACTTGCTGCCCCCCCGAACTGGAGGAGCAACCGACAATGGCGAAGGCGGGAAAGACCCCGATGGCGGCGGACGAAGGTTATTGCGTGAAATGCAAGGCGAAGCGGAAGATCTCGAACGGCCAGGAGGTGAAAATGGCGAATGGCCGGCCCGCGCTCAAGGGTGTGTGCCCGGTGTGCGGCACGGGGATGTTCAAGATCCTGCCGCCCTCAAAGTAGCGTAGCGGATCGTGTAGCACGCCGCGCCGGCGTCACGACAATAGTAGGCGAGTATCTCCAACTTGGCGAAGCGCCCGTCCGCCGTCCTCACGGCGTAGACGTGGCGCTTCGACGTTAGGAGGTGCGACAGCATGCTGTACTCGTACCACTTCCCGATGCTGTCGGCCGCATAGCCCTGGCCGGGCAACACCGCTACGGAATCGAATTCGACCGTTCCCAGATCCAGCACCTTCACGCCCGGCGCCGCGATGACCTTGTTGCGCCGGAACGCGATGTCCCACGCTCCCGAATCGACGACGGCGCTGCGGCCGAAGTGGAAGTGGCGCCACGCGTCGCCGCCGGAGGCGTCGAGGGTGTACGTCACGGGGCCCACCACGGTGTCCGGCGGGAACGCGCGGGCGAGCTGCTGGGCGCTGGGGGGCGGCGTCAGCGGATAGGGGGGGAACTCGGGCGTCGTGAGGGACCCGATGAGCAGCGCGACGACCAGCAACCCGAACGCCCCCGCCAGCGCGAGGACGAGGAGCGGCGGCCGGGTCATGCTTCGGCCATGAACGGATAGCCGTGCTCGCGCGGCGGGACGAAGTTCTCCTTCACCACGCGCGCGCTGGTCCAGCGAATCAGGTTCAGCAGACTCCCCGCCTTGTCGTTCGTGCCGCTGGCGCGCGCGCCGCCGAACGGCTGCTGGCCCACGACGGCGCCCGTCGGCTTGTCGTTCACGTAGAAGTTGCCCGCCGCGTACCGCAGGGCGCCGTGCGCCTGCGCCACGGCGGTGCGGTCCTGGGCGAAGACGGCGCCCGTCAGCGCGTAGGGCGAGGTGCGATCGACGAGCGCCAGCGTATCGGCCCAGTCGCGCTCGGGGTACACGTACAGCGAGAGGACCGGACCGAAGATCTCCTCGCACATCGTCCGGTAGCCCGGGTCTTCGACCTGCAACAGCGTCGGTTGGACGAAGTAGCCCTCACTCGCGTCGCACGCTCCCCCGAACAGCACGTTCACCTTGGCGTCTTGCCTGGCTGCGGTGATGTACTGCGCGATCTTGTCGAATGACTTCCGGTCGATTACGGCTCCCATGAAGGTGCGGAAGTCGGCGGGGTCACCGACCCGCACGTCGCCCAGCATCGCCAGCATGCGCTCGCGCAGCGCGGGGCAGAGGGTGTCGGGGACGTTGGCGCGCGTGGCGGCGCTGCACTTCTGTCCCTGATACTCGAACGCTCCCCGCACGATGGCGGTGGCCAGCGCCTCCACGTCGGCGCTCGCGTGCGCGACGATGAAGTCCTTGCCGCCGGTTTCCCCCACCAGCCGCGGGTAGTCGGCGTACCCGGTGAGATTGTCGCCGACCTGCCGCCACAGCGACTGGAAGACTTCCGTCGAGCCGGTGAAGTGGATCCCGCCGAGATGGCGGTCGCGCAGCACGCGCGCGCTGATGTCGGCCGCGGGACCGGGCAGGAAGTTGATGACGCCCGCGGGCAGGCCGGCCTCCTCGAGCACCTTGAAGACGAGGTAGTTCGAGTAGGCGGCGGTCGCCGCCGGCTTCCAGACGCTGGTGCAGCCCATGATGGCCGGCGCGGTCGGGAGATTGCCGCCGATGGCGGTGAAGTTGAACGGCGTGATCGCATAGACGAAGCCTTCGAGCGGGCGGTAGTCCATGCTGTTCCACGTCCCGGTCGCCGAGAGCGGCTGCTCGGCGTGAATGCGGTCGGCGTAATGCACGTTGAAACGCCAGAAGTCGATCAGCTCGCAGGCGGCGTCGATCTCCGCTTGGTGCGCCGTCTTGCTCTGGCCAAGCATCGTGGCGGCATTGACCATGGGGCGCCAGCGGGTGGCGAGCAGGTCGGCGGCCTTCAGAAAGACCGCGGCCCGGTCGGCGAGGCTGCGGGCCGACCAGTCGCGCCAGGCATCGCGCGCGGCGGCGATCGCTGCGGAGATGTGCTCGGGACCCGCCTGATGGACCTTCGCGAGGACCTGACGGTGGCAATGCGGCATCACGACGTCGACGGTGCGGCCGGTGCGGATTTCCTGGCCGCCCACCACCACGGGAATCTCGATCTGCCGACCGCTCAGGTCGTGCAACGCCTGTTTGAGCGCGGCGCGCTCCGGCGCGCCGGGCGCGTAGCCGAGGACGGGCTCGTTTACGGGAACAGGGATTTTCATGCGCGGAAATCTAACCGCGCGGGCCTTCCCGCTGCGGCGGCACCGGCAGCACGATCGTGACGAGCGTCCCCTTCCCCGGCTGCGCGTCCATCCGGACGACGCCGCCGAAGATCCCTTCCGCGACGCTGCGCGCCTTGGTGAGGCTCACGCCCTCGCCGCTTCCCCCCCCCGGGTCGCGAACCGTCATTTCCAACTCGCGGCCTTTGTGCGCGAGGCGCACTTCGACCGGGCTGGGTCCCCGCGTCGCATCGGCGGCGGTGCGCACCAGATTCACCAGCAGGTCGAACAGCGCGTTGGGGTCGCCCTTCAAGTACATCGATTCGAGCGTCGTCGTGAAGTCGAGATCGATGCCGCGGTCGCGCAGCAACCGGCGCTCCAGGGTCAGGCAGGAGCGCACGACGCGGACCGCGTCGAACCGCTCGGCGGCCACCAGGGCGCCGCGCGTCCGAACCTGCATCGCCCGCAGAAACTCGGTCGTCCGGTCGATGTCCTCGATCACCTGACCCAGGTCATCGA
>JAUYMC010000053.1 GCA_030699545.1 Gemmatimonadales bacterium
CAGGTGGGCGGGATTCACACCACGCCAGCGATGGCGGCGGGGGTGACGGATCGGGTCTGGCGGGTGGAGGACATAATCTCCCTGCTGGACCCCGCTCGGCTGTTACAATGAAACTGGGCCACCACCGCCGGGTCTTGCCCCCTAGCGTTCGCATCGTCGCCATGCCAGCCTTCTAGTCCCACTTTTCCGGATCTCTGAGAACCGTCATGACTCGTCGCCTGTGGGCGGTTGGCACCCTCCTCGCCGCCGCCGCTGTCACTCCGCTGTCCGCCCAGACCCGCAGCCTCACGCTCGACTCCACGCTGCTCGCCGCGTTCCGCTGGCGCCCGATCGGGCCCGCGAACATGGCCGGACGCATCACCGACGTCGAAGGCATCCCCGGGTCGCCCACGTTCTACTTCGCCGCCGCGTCGGGCGGCATCTGGAAGACGACCAACGGGGGGACGTCGTACCGTCCCCTGTTCGACCACGAGCGCTGCGTTTCGATGGGCGACCTCGCGATCGCGCCGAGCGATACGCAGCAGATCTGGGCCGGGACGGGGGAGGAGGACTCGCGCAACTCGATCTCGCCGGGCTGCGGCATCTACAAGTCCACCGACGGCGGGCTGACGTGGAAGCTGATGGGCCTGGAGAAGACCGGCGCGATCGGCCGCATCGTCGTCCACCCGACCGACCCCAACATCGTCTACGTCGCGGCCCTCGGCCACATCTGGGGCCCCAATCGCGAGCGCGGTCTCTACAAGACCACCGACGGCGGCCAGAGCTGGCAGCTCGTGAAGTTCATCTCCGATCGCGCCGGCTTCGTGGACGTCGCGATGGACCCGTCGAATCCCGACGTGCTGTGGGCGGCCAGCTGGGAGCGGGTGCGCGGCCCCTACTTCCTGCGCTCGGGCGGCCCCGGCTCCGCCCTCTGGAAAACCACCGACGCCGGCCGCACCTGGACGCCGGTGCGCGGCGGCGGGCTCCCCGAGACGACGCTCGGCCGCATCGGCATCGCAATTGCACTGTCGGACCCCAAAGTCATGTACCTCATGGTCGAAGCCGACACGATAGCCAACCCACGCCCGGACCGGTCGAAGCCCGCGCAGGTTCGGCCCTCAGGCTTGTACCGTTCAAGCGACGGGGGGGCAACCTGGGAACGGACCAATTCGAATAACGTCCGCCCCTTCTACTATTCCCAGGTGCGCGTGGACCCCAAGGACCCGAATCGCGTCTACTGGTCCTCGACGCCCGTCCATTACTCCCCCGATGGCGGCAAGACGGTCGGCAACGCGACCCTCGGCATCCACGTCGATCACCACGCCATGTGGATCGACCCGAGGAACCCGAATCACATCATCGTGGGCAACGACGGCGGTATCGCGATCACGTGGGACCGGGGCGGCACCTACGATTTTCCCAACGTCCTGCCGCTCGGCCAGTTCTACAACATCAGCTACGGGATGGAATTCCCGTACACCGTGTGTGGCGGGCTCCAGGACAACGGCTCCTGGTGCGGTCCCTCGCGGCGCCGCCAGGGCGACATCACCAACGCCGACTGGACCAACGTGGGCGGCGGCGACGGGTTCCATACGGCGCAGGACCCGCGCGAGCCGTGGATCGTCTACCTCGAGTCGCAGGGCGGCAACATGGCGCGCCGCGACCTGCGCACCGGCGAGCGCACCGGCTTGCAGCGCCCCGATTACCGGCCGCGCTATCAGCTGTTCGAGGATTCCATCGTCATTGAGCGGCCGGACACGACGCGGCCCGAGACGGCGGCGCAGCGGCGGCGCATCGCGGCGCTGCGGGCGCGCCAGCGCACCGACTCCGCCGAGCTGGCGCTGCGGTGGAACTGGAACACGCCGTTCCTGCTCTCGGCGCACAATCCCGAGGTCTTCTACGCCGGCGCGAACAAGGTCATGAAGTCCACGCGGCGCGGCGGCAACCTCTACCCGATTTCGCCCGATCTCTCGACGCGCGACACGACCAAGATCCGCACGTCGCTGCGGCGGACGGGGGGCGTGACGCCCGATCTCACCGGCGCCGAGACGCACTGCACGATCGTGTCGCTGGCGGAGTCGCCGGTCCGGCCGGGCATTCTCATGGCCGGCACGGACGACGGCAACGTCTGGCTCACGCGCAATGACGGCGGCAACTGGGAGAACGTGACGGGCCGCTTCCCCGGCGTGCCGCCCAACACCTACGTCAGCCGCATCGAGCCGTCGCGGTTCGATTCGGCGACGTTCTACGTGACGTTTGACGGGCACCGCACGAACGATTTAACGCCCTACGTCTACGTCACGACCGACTTCGGCCGGTCGTTCCGGTCGATCGCGGGTAATCTCCCGCGCGGTGGTCCCGATTTCGTGCACGTGATCCGCGAGGATCCCGTCAATCGCGACCTCTTGTTCGTGGGGACCGACGTCGGTCTCTACGTCTCGCGCAATCGTGGCGGCTCGTGGCAGAAGTTCATGACGAACCTGCCGACGGTGCCGGTGCACGACCTCAAGATTCATCCGCGGGACCGGGAGCTGATCGCGGGGACCCACGGCCGGTCGATCTGGATCGTGGATATCGCGCCGCTACAGCAGCTCAACGACAGCGCGGTCACCGCCGAGGCGTATCTCTTTCAGCCGAAGGTCGCCTACCAGTACGGCCAGGCGCCGCTCGGCGGCGGCTCGCCGGGCCACAAGGTGTTCCGCGCGCAGAGCCCGACATACGGCGCGGAGATCGTCTACCGATTGACCAAGGGGTCGCGTGATCGGCGCGCGCGCACGCGCATCGCGATCCTCGACGTGCGCGGCGACACGATCCGCACGATCCAGGGCCCCGCGAGCGCCGGCGTGCACCGCGTCGTGTGGAACTTCGCCGGCCGCCAGCCGGCGCCGGTCGCGCTGTCGCCATCGCAGCGCCGCGACAGCGCCTGGACGGCGCGCCGCATCGGGGTGGTCTTCGACTCGCTGATCCAGGCGGGCGGGGGCGGCAACCAGCGGATGCTGACGGGAATCAAGGAAGCGCTGCTCGCGGGAGATCGGCAGGCGGTCGCGGAGCGCTTCGGTTTTGGCCGCGGGGGGGGATTCGGCGGTGGGCCGGCGGTGCGCGCCGGGGCGCCGTTCATCGAGCGACCGGGGGAGACGCCGGCCCGCGCCGCGGCGCGCCCAGCGGTCGCCGATTCGGGGGAGACTGCCGAGCCGCCACCGGGATTCGCCGGCACGCTGGCCGGCCTGCTCCGCCGGCCGGGTCAGACGGGCGGCGGCGGATTCGGCGGCCTGAATCAGGTCGTGCAGACGATCCGGGGGACACCCGCGGGAGGCGGTGGGGGGGGCTTCGGCGGCGGCGGCGCGCCGACCGTCCCGACGGGGGACTACCTGATCCGCATCACGGTGGACGGCACGGCGCTGACGCGCGTGCTGCGCGTCGAGCGCGGTCAGATCGAAGAGTAAGGGATGGCCTTCCTCGATACCAAGCACCAGCGCGCCGCGTTCCTGGTGATCCTGTTGGGCACGGCGCTGGTGTGGTCGCTGCTGCCCTACCTCACCGGCATCATCGGCATTCCGGTGCTGGCCGTGTTGTTCGCGCCGCTGCACAACTGGATGGTGCGGCGCGGGCTGCCGGAAACGCCCACCGCGCTGTTCGTGACGCTGATCGGCGCGGTGGTGGTCATCGTCCCGGGGATCGCGCTCGCCGGCCTGTTGATCAACGAGGCCCAGCAGGTCGGGGCCAATGTGTTGAAGAGCCCGATCCTGGAGCGCGTGTCTACCTTCGAGGTCAGCGGGATTCCCATCGGCCCGCGCATCGCGGAGATCGGCGGCAACATCGTGAGCTGGATCGGGGGCAGCGCGGTCGGGCTGGTCGGCACGGCGACGCGCCTTACGCTGAATCTGACGATCGCCTTTTTCGGCCTGTACTACGTGCTCAAGGTTCCCGGCGACGACCCCTGGCTCGACGCGCGGCCCTACGTGCCGTTCTCGCCCAGGAACACGGAGAAGCTCGGCAAGCGCTTCAAGGACGTCACGGTGTCCACAGTGATCGGGACGGGCGTGACGGCGATGATCCAGGGCGCGCTGCTCGGCGTCGCGTTCATGATCGTGGGGCTCCCCAACGCCCTGTTCTGGAGCGTCGTGACGGCGGCGCTCGCGATTCTGCCGGTGGTCGGCTCAGGCCTCGTGTGGGGACCGGCCGCCATCGTCCTCGCCCTCCAGGGCCGGCCGCTCGCCGCCATTCTCTTGGTGATCTGGGGCGCCGTGGTCGTCGGCGGCGCCGACAACTTCATCCGGCCGGTCATTTACCGCCGCTACGCCGCCGTCCACCCGCTGATCACGCTGATCGGCGCCATCGCCGGCGTGAGCCAGTTCGGCCTGCTCGGCCTGCTCATCGGCCCGCTCGCGCTGAGCTACCTGTTCGAGCTGGTGCGGATGTACCGCGAGGAGTACATCGAGCCCAGCCCCGAGGCTAACGGAACCGCTTAGCCTGCGCGACCTCGGCGCGGTCTCCATCGGACCGCGCCATCCACGTCAAGAATTCCTGGTAGGCCCGCCGCGCCGCGTCGCGGTCGCCGGCGAGCTCGCTTGCCCGGGCGAGTCCATAGAGGGCGCGTGCCCGGCCGGGCTCGCGCCGCAGCGTCTGCTCGTACGCCGCGCGCGCGTCGGCGGGGCGGCCGATGGTGAGCAACAGGTCGGCGTAGAGCTCGCGCGCCGGCAACAGCTCGCCCGGCGTGACGGGGTGCTTTTCGGTCACGTCTTCCATCGCGGCGGCTTCCGCTGCGAGGCGCAGCGCGCCGGCGGTGTCCCCCATCGCGAGCGCGGTCCACGCCGAGACGGCGTTGCGTTTGATGGCGACGACGCGCGGCCAGTCGGGATCCTGGCGCTGGGTCAGCGCGGCTTCGATCTCGGCCAGCGCGGCGGCCT
>JAUYMC010000055.1 GCA_030699545.1 Gemmatimonadales bacterium
GGCTCGGCGTCGCGAAGCGCGCCGCCGCCGCGGCCGCCACGGCGCGGGCGAAGGCGCAGGAGACGCTGGATAAGGAAGAGCCCCGCTGGCAGCAGTGGGTCGCGCGGCGCGAGCGCACGCTATCGCTCGACGGCGACCGGCGCGTCGCCGAGCAGGGCGTCGTGGTCGCCCGGCAGGAATTTCAGCGGCTCGACAAAGAGCTGGCCGACGCGCTCGCGGCGCGCGAAGAGCTGCGCACGCTCGAGACGGATGTCGCGCCGATTTCGCGGCTCAAGGCCGAGCTCGCCGCGCTCGATGCGCTGCACCGCGAAGACGCGGCGCGCCGCGAGGACCAGGCCAAGCAGACGGAGCTGGTGCGCAATCTCGCCGTGCTCGACCGGCGGATCGCCGAGCTGGCGGATGCGGAGGTCGCGCTGAAGCAGGCCGAGGCGGACGCGAAGGCCCTCGCCGAGCGCCTCGAGGTCGCCGACCGCGCGGCGAAAGAACAGCAGGCCGCCTGGGTGCGGGAGAAGGAATACGCAGGCACGCGCCGCGCCGAGCTGCTCAAGCAGTACGACGAGGTGAAGGACCAGCGTGACAAGATCGAGAAGCTGGGTCCCGAAGGGGAATGTCCGACGTGCCGCCGCCCGCTGGGCGTCGAGCATGCGGCGGTGATCGGCGTGATGGACCGCCAGCTCCAGGCGATCGTCGATGACGGGACGTATTTCCGCCAGCGGCTCGAGCAGCTGAGCCAGCCGCCGCGCGCCGTGACCGAAGCCGACGCCGCGCGCGACGCCGTGCGAGAAGAGGCGCGCGGCGCGAGCGAAAAGGAAGGGTCGCTGCGCGCGCAGGTCGCCGAGCGCGCGCGCGTCGGGCGCGAGCGGGCCGGTCTGGCGCGGCGCGCCGCGGAGCTGGAGCGGTATATCGCGGCCCGGCCGTCGGGGTACGACGCCGCGCGTCACGAAGCGGTGCGGGTCGAGCTGACCCGGCTCGAGCCGGTCGCCCTGCAGGCGGCGGCGCTGGCGGCGCGTGCCGAGCGCGCCGAGGTGCTCGTCGGCGAGGCCGAGCTGGCCGAGAAGGCGCTGTCCGTCCGCGAAGAGCAGGCCAAGCAGCTCGCCGCCGCCGTCGCAGCGGAAGGCTTTTCCGACGCCAAGTTCAAGGCGGCGCGCGACCGCCATGACCGCGCGACCCACGGGCTGCGCGCCGCCGAGCTGGCGGTGGCCGAAACGCGCGGCGAGCTGGTGGCGGCCGAGACGGCGGTGCGCGAGGCCGGACGGCGCGCCGCCGAGCGCGCGGCGCGCGAGGCGACCATCGCGGAGCGCAAGGCCGAGCTGCGGCTCCACAACGAGTTGGACCGCGCGTTCTCCGACCTGCGCGCCGAGCTCAACGCGGCGATGCGCCCCGAGATCGGCGACATAGCATCGGCGTTTCTCGGAGAGCTGACGGATGGTCGTTACAACGAGGTGGAGCTGGACGACGACTACCGTCTATTGGTCGTGGACGAGGGCATTCCGAAACCAGTGATCTCCGGCGGTGAGGAAGACCTCGTCAATCTCGTCTTGCGTCTCGCGATCTCTCAGATGATCGCCACGCGTGCGGGTCAGCCGTTCTCTATGCTTGTACTTGACGAGATCTTTGCGTCGCTTGACGAGTCACGACGGCAGGACGTACTGCTGCTTCTGCAACGCCTGAGAGACCGCTTCCCTCAAGTGATCGTCACGACTCACGTCGAGCTGCCGGCCGGGGTGACTGGAAGTGCCAGCCTGGATCGACTGTTACACGTTCACTACGACGCGGCAGCCGGCACGAGCCACGTGCGCGACGATACCGCTACCTTGGGACCCCCCGATGCGAGCGTGGCTGCCTGAGACGCGGGTCACCGGACCCGAGCGCGCCACCGAGCGCGACATCGACGGGCTGAACCGGGTCTTCGCCGAGGCGTTTACCGACCGCTACCGGCGCGACGGGCTCGTCGGCGTCCGCGTGCCGCAGCTCAATCCGCTCGTCTGGCGCTATGCCCTGCTCGACGCCGGCGCGGGCGCGCTGATCTGGCGCGACGAGCGCGACGCGGTCGCGGCCTTCAACATCGCGCACCAGGCGGGGACCGAAGGATGGATGGGACCGCTCGCGGTGCGTCCCGACCGCCAGGGCGCGGGGGTCGGCAAGACGATCGTCACCACGGCGACCGACTGGCTCGTGGAGCGCGGCGTGCAGACGCTCGGGCTCGAGACGATGCCGCGGACGCCCGAGAACATCGGCTTCTACGCCCGCCTGGGTTTCGCGCCGGGCCACCTCACGGTGACGCTGACGAATGAGATCACGACGCGCGGCCGGCCCGCGCCGGCGCTGCTGTCACAGCGCTCGGCGGGGGACAAGGACGACGCGCTGGCCGCGGCCCGGAGCCTCGCCGATGCGCTGCTGCCGGGCATCGATTTCTCCCGCGAGATCCTGCTGACCGCCGAGCTGGGCCTGGGCGATACGTCGCTCGTGGCGCGGCCCGACGGCGCGCTCGACGCGATGGTCCTCTGGCACTCGATCCCGCTGGCCGAGAGCCGCACGCGCGACGAGGTGCGCGTGCTCAAGCTCGCCGCGCGCAGCGCGGAGGCGTTCGACGCGGCGATCGGCGCCGTGGAGGCGGCGGCGGCGCATGCGGGCATTCGCCGCGTGGCGGTCCGGTGCCAGAGCCGGTATCACGACGCCTTCCGCCGCCTCATCGCGCGCGGCTACCGCGTGCGCTGGACGGATTTGCGGATGATCTACGAGGGGTACGCGGAGCGCGATCTCACCACGCCGGACGGCGTGTTGTTCTCCAACTGGGAAATCTGAGGGTCAGGAGCGGAAGCGGGGCGCGCCGATCAACGCGCGGCGCGCGAACAGGATCACCGCGCCCGCGTACAGCAGGTGAATGGCGCCGCTCGGCACCGCCGCGACGAAGAGGAGCAAGATCCACGCCACAACCAGGCCGATGGCGGCCAGCAATGTCAGGTTCAAGATGTTGACCTTTCGTGTCCCGAACCTATATGTAGTAGGCAGGGGTGGGGAGTCAAATTATTGAGCCAACAAGCTCGATCGTGGACCCGGATACTGCGGCCCATGTCATGCCCCTCTGGGGAAGACAGAATTCGTGGTGAGGGACCCGTCATTACTTTCGGGCTTCAATAATCCTTCCCGCTCCTGTTGTGCCGGCCGGCCGGGCTGCGTTAGGCAGTCCCGGCCGGTCGATTTTACGGCTGGCGCTTGCGCGTGACGTTCTCCCAGAAGTAGGCGGGCGCGAGCAGCCGCTTTCCGCGTACCACGAATCCCACGAGCAGAATCCCGATCCACAGCGCGTAGGCGATGCTGACCTCCTCGCGCAGATGCGGCACCAGGAACTGCACCAGCCACAGGACGAACAGCGCCGTGGCGTCGAACCAGTCGAACTCCATGTTCGCGAGCAGGACCACCCCGAGCCCCGTCTGCAGCAGCGTCAGAATGATCTCCACCCGCTGCTCGGCGTCGAAATGAAAGTCGGCCCACACGCCGGTGTGGTGATAGTGCGAGTAGCCGTAGACGAGCGGGATCATGGCGGCGAGCACGGTCCACTGGTTGATGTTGCTCGACACCATGTTCATCAACGCCATCGGCGCGTGCGTCACGCGGCGCGCCCAGAGGAACGCGGATACCTTCTCGGGGAACTCCGAGAGAAATGGCGCGACCCACTGGACCAGAACGAATTGGCTGACGCCGAGCACCGCGGCGACGGCGAGCATCGATTCGAGGAAGGGATGCGCCGTCACGAACAGCAGCAGACCACCCCCCGCCAGTAACCCGCCGATCGCCGCATGGCGCCGCCAGCCGCGCTGGCGGTAGGCCCAGCGGGACACCGCGGGGGCGTCGCTCAACTGTTCCACGTCGTGCGGCGGATTGCGCAGCAGCGCGACGAGATAGGCGGCGTAGAGCAGGACGAGAATGATCGCGTCCACCCAGCTGATCGTCTGCTTGAGCAGGATCACGATGAAGTACAACAACGGCGGCAGGAGCCCGATGACCTCGACGGAGTGCTCGGGATGCAGCTTGATCGCCGGCAGCCCGTGCTCCCCGCGACGCCGGCCGAAGACCGCGAAGACGTAGTAGATCATCGGCCATCCCAGCCCGAGCAGCAGACGGATCGCCCCCGTCAGATTGGCGATCGCCAGATGCGAACGCTCGGGATCCCGGCCGGCTTCCCACGCGATGACGGCTTCGACGGCGAATTCGGGGAGCGTCTGCAGCCAGGCGAGGATCGCGAGGGCCAGGCCCTGGGAAATCATGAACTGCGCGGCTTCCGCGCCCCAGGCGACGAGAAAGGCCGACAGCAGAATGCTGGGAAAGGTCCACAGCGCCGAGACGGCAGAGCCTCCCGCCTGCAACGCCGGCGCGAGTAGCTTTAGGACGAATCGCACGAGGGCCCCAAGTTAGCCGGGCCATGGAGGCTGAACAAGCGATGCCACGCTGCGTCGTCACGCGCCGCATGCACTTCAACGCCGCGCACCGCCTCTTCAATCCGCGCGTCAGCGACGCGGAGAACGAGCGGATCTTCGGCGCGTGCAGCAACCCCAACTATCACGGCCACAACTACAACCTCGACGTCTCGGTGGAAGGGGACATCGACCCCGTCACCGGCTACGTTCTGGACATCGCCCGGCTGAAGGACATCGTCACGGAGCGTCTGGTGCGGCATCTCGACCATAAGAACCTGAATCTCGACGTGCCGTGGTTCCAGGATCTCAATCCCACGGCCGAGAACATCGCCGTCGTCTGTTGGCGGGTGCTCGCGCCGGCGGTCGCGCCGGCCCGCCTGGCGCACATCCGGCTGTGGGAGACGGAGCGCAACTACGTGGACTACGAAGGAACCTGACATGGCGCACACCGAACCGACGGCCCTGAGCATTCCCTTCGAGACGCTCGTGCGCGAGATGCTCGAGCAGCTCGGCGAGGACCCCGCGCGCGAAGGGCTGAAGCAGACGCCGGCCCGGGTCGAAGCCTCCCTCAAGTGGCTGACGCGCGGGTACGGGATGGTGGTCGAGGACGTCATCGGCGACGCGCTATTCGAGGAGAAGCACGAAAGCATGATCTGCGTCCGCGACATCGAGATCTACTCGATGTGCGAGCACCACATGCTGCCGTTTTTCGGCAAGGCCCACGTGGCCTACATACCCTCAGGCAAGATCATCGGCTTGAGCAAGATGCCGCGCATCGTCGACGTCTTC
>JAUYMC010000062.1 GCA_030699545.1 Gemmatimonadales bacterium
CCATCCGGACCTGCAGATCACCGAGATCTCGACCGGCGTCGGCTTCGACAGCGGCGCACGCGTGGCCGATGAGGTCATCGCCGCCGGTGCGACCGCCGCTCTCGCGTTCAATGACCTCGTAGCCATGGGCCTGCTCTCCGCCCTCGCGGCTCGTGGCATCCGCGTGCCGGACGACATCTCGGTCACAGGCTTCGACGACATCCCGTTCGCCGCGTACACGACGCCGCCGCTCACTACGGCGACCGTGCCTTCGGCGCAGCTCGGGCGTGACGCATGGGCAGCCATGCGCGCGCTGCTCGAGGGAGAATCCGTCCCCGAATCGACTCTGCTGACACCCGAGATCACGGTGCGCGAGAGCACTGGCCCCGCGCCGACGAGCCGGTAGAGATCACCAAGGCGCCGCCTGCTTGACGGGGATGCTACGCTGAGAAAACGTTTCCTGAGTTGGATGGATGTGCAATGACCCGCACTCGTTACGCCCTCGTCGGCGCAGGCCACCGCGCGCAGATGTACGTCGGCGCGATCACCGGCACGTATGCGGAGAGCGCCGAGCTCGTCGCGATCTGCGAACCCAATCCGGTGCGCGCCCAGCACTATGCCGACGCCGTCACGGCCGCGGGTCAGGCCGCGCCGTCGCTGTGGCAGCCCGACGACCTCGAACGCATGATCAGCGCAGAGCGCGTCGAGCGCGTCATCATCTGCGCGCGCGATGACCAGCACGCGCCGCTCATCGTCCGGGCCCTCGATGCCGGCGCCGATGTGGTCGTCGAGAAACCCCTGACGATCGACGCCGCCAGCGCGACTGCCATCGAAGACGCCGTCGCCCGTACCGGCGGCAACGTCGTGCTGACCTTCAACTACCGCTATTCGCCGCGCAACAGCGCGCTGCGCGAACTCATCCAGGGCGGCGGCATCGGCGATGTCACCTCGGTCGAGTTCCAGTGGATGCTCGACACCAAGCACGGGGCGGACTACTTCCGCCGGTGGCACCGCAACAAGGCGAACTCCGGCGGTCTGCTCGTGCACAAATCCAGCCACCACTTCGACCTGGTGAACTGGTGGATCGCCTCCACCCCGACGCGGGTCTTCGCCTCCGGCGGCCTGCGCTTCTACGGCGCAGAACAGGCGACCAGACGCGGAGTCGACGCGCTGCCTGCACGAGGCACCCACGACGGAGCGCACGACGCGTTCGAGCTGGATCTGCGAGACGACGTGCGGCTGACGCAGCTCTATCTCGACGCTGAGCAGCACGACGGCTACATCCGCGACCAGTCCGTCTTCGGGGAGGGCATCACGATCGAAGACAATCTCGCGCTGGTCGTCGACTACGCCTCCGGCGCGACCATGTCGTACTCGCTCAATGCCCACGCTCCGTGGGAGGGCTATCGCGTGGCGGTCAACGGCACTCTCGGCCGTGCAGAGCTCGACGTGGTGGAGCGCAGCGCCGTTCTCATCGATACGGAACTGCACCCTGTACTCGATCCCAGCGCGACGGCGGTGGACAGCGACGATGCCCTGCGGCGGCACGGCGAGCGCCTGATCGTGCAGCGGCACTGGGAAGAGGCCGTCGAGGTGCCGATCATCACCGGCGAAGGAAGCCACGGCGGAGGCGATGCCCTGCTGCTGCGCGACGTCTTCGAGGGCCCGGGTGATGACCCGCTCGCGCGCCCCGCGGACTGGACCGACGGACTGCATTCGATCGCCGTCGGGATCGCAGGCAACCGCTCGCTGGAGACCGGCCAGGCCGTGCGCATCGCCGATCTCGGGCCGCGTCTGCTGGCGCAGTCATGAGCCGCATCGTCATCACCGGCGGGGCCGGACGCCTCGGCCGCAGCCTCGTCGCCGGCCTCACGGCCCGCGACCATGAGATCGTCTCGTTCGATCTTGCCGTCTCGAACGCGTCCGAGCTGGAGGGCGTCGCCCAGATCGCCATCGACCTCACCGATGCGACCGCCACCGCCGATGCCCTCGCCGCATCGCACGCCGATGCGCTGATCCACCTGGCGGCGATCGCGGTGCCCTTCAGTGCACCGGAAGACGTCATCCTCCGCGTCAACTCCGGTCTCGCCGTCTCCGTCATGGGCGGCGCCGTGCGCGCAGGCATCCGCCGAATCGTCGCCGCGTCCAGCCCGACCGTCCTCGGCTATGGCGCGGACGGGTGGGTGCCGGATCGATTCCCTCTGGATGAGCGCACCCCGCCGAAGCCGTCGAACGCCTACGCCCTGTCGAAGCTGGTCATCGAGCAGAGCATCTCGATGCTGCACCGCCAGACCGGAGACAACGTTCGCTACGCGGCGTTCCGCCCCTGCTATGTGATCGCCCCCGAGGAATGGGAGGGCGCACCGACGCAGCAGGGCCACACGGTTCAGGAGCGCCTCGATGATCCGGCGCTCTCGGCACCGGCGCTGTTCAACTACGTCGACGCGCGCGATGTCGCCGGCTTCGCCGACACGCTGCTGGCCGCGCTGCCGCACACACCGAACGCAGAGACCTACTTCGTCGGCGCCGACGACGCGCTGGCGCGACAACCGCTCGCCGATCTCGTGCCGCAGTTCTTCCCCGGAACGGAAGACGTCGCGGCTGTTCTCGCCGGCACGTCTCCGGCCTTTTCCAATGCCAAGGCCGCCGAGCTCCTCGGCTGGCACCCCACGTACGGCTGGCGAGACCAGTTGCAGACCGCTCGGAAGGAGCAACCAGCATGAATTTCGAAGGCATCCTGTTCTTCCCCGTCACGCCGTTCGCCGCAGACGGCGCCGTCGATACCGGCTTGCTCGCGCAGCATGTCGCGAACGGCGTGGCTCACCAGGCGGGCGGGGTGTTCCCCGCGTGCGGTACCGGCGAATTCCACGCGCTGAGCATCGCGGAGCATGCGCTGGTCACTCGCACCACGGTCGAGGCGGTCGGCGGCGCCGTGCCGGTGATCGCGGGATCGGGCGGCCCCCTCGGGCACGCGATCGACGCGGCACGCGGCGCGGCGGATGCCGGTGCCGATGCTCTGCTCGTCATGCCCCCGTATCTCGTCGGCGCCCCCCAGGACGGGCTCGTCGCCTACATCGAGATGGTGGCCGCTGCATCCGATCTCCCGGTGATCGTCTACCACCGCGCCAATGCGCAGTTCACCGCGGCATCCATGCGCAGGCTCGCCGACAACCCGAAGGTGATCGGATTCAAGGACGGTGCCGGCGACATCGGCGTCGCCCAGCTCATCGTGCGCGCCGTCGCGGATGCCGGGCGCGACGACTTCGCGTTCTTCAACGGGCTGCTCACGGCTGAGCTGACGCAGGCCGCATACCGCGCGATCGGCATTCCGCTGTACTCATCGTCGACCTTCGCCATGGCACCGGCGGTCGCCAACGCCTACTACCGCGCCTACAGCGACGGCGATGAAGTGCGCCGACTCGAACTGATCGACCGCTTCTACGCGCCGCTGGTCGCCCTGCGCGACGAGACTCCAGGGTTCGGTGTCTCGCTCGTGAAAGCCGGGTTGCGCGTCTCAGGCGTACCGGTCGGCTCAGTGCGCGCGCCGCTGGTCGACCCGACTGCGGACCAGGAGCGCCGGCTCGCCGCGATCCTCGAGGCGGGGCACGCGCTGGCATGAGTGTCATCTCGGCGTTCGATGCACGCCTGCTGCGGGTTCCGCTGACCCGCCCGTGGGCGGCCGATGTCACGTCCGTCGGCGTGATCGAGACGCACGTCGTGCGCAGTGACGGCGTCGAGGGATGGGGCTTCTCCTGGACGCCTCAGATCGGCGCCGAGGCCGTACTCGCACTGCTGCAGCACGACATCGCAGACTTCGCCGTCGGTCACACGAGCGATCCGTCCGAACTATGGCCGCAGGCCTGGGCCCACCTGCACGAAGCGGGCGGGGGCGGCGTCACCACGATCGCACTGTCCGGACTCGACCTCGCACTGTGGGATGCCGCCGCACGAGCCGAAGGCGTCTCGGTGTCAGGGCTGCTCGGCACCCGGCGATCGAGCGTGGCCGCGTACGGCAGCGGCGTGAACCTGCACTATTCGCTCGACGAGCTCGTCGCCCAGGTGCGGCGCTGGGTCGACGCCGGCTTCGACATGGTGAAGATCAAGGTCGGAAAGCCGTCTGTCGAAGAGGACCTGGAGCGCCTGGCCGCCGTCCGAGAGGTGTTGGGCGCTGATCGTGCGCTCATGATCGACGCCAACCAGCGCTGGGACCTCGACCGGGCGACCCGCTCCATCGAGGCTCTGGCCGTCCACGACATCGCCTGGATCGAAGAGCCGCTCCGCGCCGACGATCTCGCCGGCCACGCCGAGCTCGCCCGGCGCCTTCGCACTGCGTCGCGCGTGCCGATCGCGCTCGGCGAGAACCTGCACACGGTGTACCGCTTCGAGGACTTCATCCGCGCCGAGGCTGCTCAGATCCTGCAACCCAACATCGTGCGGGTCGGCGGCATCACACCGTTCCGCCGGATCGCGGCGTCCGTCGCGGACGCGGGAGCGGTGCTGCACCCGCACCTGCTTCCTGAACTCTCCGGACAGCTGGCCCTCGCCCTCGACGCCGACGTGCTCGTCGAGGACGTCGAGGACGCCGGGTTCGGTGCACTCGGCGCGCTCGCCGAGCACTCCCCCGTCACCATCGCCGAAGGGCGCCTCAACGAACGCGCGCACCTCGGCCTCGGCATCCGGTTCCGCGATTCCAGCGAAAGGACACTGTCATGACCATGGCACCCGCAACCACCACCGCAGAGATCGACGCGCTCACCGCCGCCGCATCCTACGCCGCACCGATCTGGCGCGCCGCCGATGCCGGTGCGCGTGCGGGGTGGCTGCGCGCCATCGCCGATGCGCTGGACGCGCACATCGATGAACTCGTCACGATCGCCGATCGCGAGACGCGCCTCGGCGAGACACGCCTTCGCGGCGAGGTCGGACGCACCTCAGGGCAGCTGCGGCTGTTCGCCACCGTCGTAGAGGAGGGCTCTTACCTCGAGCTCACCGTCGACGACGCGGATGCCGCGACCGGTCGCCCTGAGCTGCGGCGTCAGCTCACCGGCGTGGGACCGGTCGCCGTGTTCTCCGCCTCGAACTTCCCGTTCGCATTCTCGGTCGCCGGCGGCGACACCGCGTCCGCACTCGCGGCGGGCAACCCCGTGATCGTGAAGGCGCACTCCGGGCATCCCGAACTGTCGCGTCGCACTGCAGAGGTCGTCACCGAGGCGCTCCGCGCGGCGGGCGCGCCAGAGGGTTCGTTCGCGCTGATCGAAGGCCGAGAAGCAGGAAACGCGCTGGTGCAGCATCCAGCGATCCAGGCCGCCGGCTTCACCGGCTCCGTCACCGGTGGGCGCGCACTGTTCGATCTCGCGAACGGCCGTCCGGATCCGATCGCGTTCTACGGCGAGCTCGGCAGCATCAACCCGGTCGTGATCACCCCGGCGGCGGCCGCCGCACGCGGTGCGGCACTGGCGACCGGGCTGGTCGGATCCTTCACGCTCGGGGTCGGACAGTTCTGCACGAAGCCCGGTGTCGTCTTCATACCCCGTGATGCCGGAATCGAAGCGTCCGTCGCTGACGCCGTCGCCGATGCGACCGGCGGGCAGCTGCTCACCGACCGCATCACCGACGCCTTCCCCGCCGGCATCGACGCGCTGCTCGCATCATCGTCGGTCGAACTGCTCGGTCGCGGCGCGCCCACCGTGACTGGGGCGCAGCCGGTTGTGCTCGCCACCGACGCGGCGGCCGTGGCAGCCGATCCAAAGGTGCTGCTGGCCGAGGTGTTCGGTCCGGTGACTCTGCTGGTGCGCTACGACGGCGACGACGACCTGCATGCCGCTCTACGCGCCGTGCCCGGCAGCCTCACTGCCACGCTGCACTCCGAGGAGGGCGACGAGGTCGCGGCCACGCTCGCGCTGCTCGAGCGTCGGGCCGGACGCGTGCTGTTCGCCGGCTGGCCGACCGGGGTCGCCGTCACGTGGTCGCAGCACCACGGCGGGCCGTGGCCGGCGACGACGTCACTGCACACATCGGTGGGCGCGACGGCGATCCGCCGTTTCCTGCGTCCGATCGTCTATCAGGACGCGCCGGCTCACCTGCTTCCCGCCGCACTGCGCGACGAGGCGA
>JAUYMC010000031.1 GCA_030699545.1 Gemmatimonadales bacterium
GGCGTGCGGCGAGGATTCGCCGACGCCGACGGATTTCGAAGATCCGGCCGCCATCACGGCCAACCTCGACGCGGTGGACAGCGCGTTCAACACTCCCGCCTTTGATGCGTTCAACGCCGCCACGTTCTACATCAATCCGACGTCCTCGGGGGCGCAGCCAGTCGGGGCGCTGATCCGCGGCACCTTTCCGGGGCTCGAGCGCGTGGGCGCGACGGTATTCCTCCAGGGCGCGCGGCAGTCGCGGGACATCCAGGCGATGGTGCCGCAGCTCTCCGCGGCCACGGCGCAGGGGGAGCTGATCCCCGACTCGCTCTACGGGCGAGTCTACGAGTGGGACGCATCGCTCGACGAGTATACGTTCCAGGACTCGACCGTCTCCGGGCTGAACGGCGTGCGCTACATCCTCTACGCCGTCGGTCTGGACGGCAACATCGTCGAGCCGGTCAGCTCGATCGGCACGCTCGACATCATCGACAACAGCACGACGTCGGCGCTGGAGCTGCAGCTGCTGGTACGGGGCCCCGGCGGCACGCCGACGTATATCGACTACACGATCGGCTTCACGTCCTCGCAGACCTCCGCGAACGCCTCGGTCACGGGCTTCATCTCCAACGGCCTGAGCGCCGGCGATAACAAGACACTGACGTTCGATGAAACGTTCACCGTGAATCAGACGGGCGCGCGGGTGAACGCCACTTTCACGCTGAACAATCCCGCCATCACCGTGATGCTGATTCAGACGATCACGTTCGACGACCCCGACATCGTCATCGTGGCTGACTTCCGGATCATCGAGGGCGGCCAGACCGTCCGCACGCTGGCGCGCCTGACCCTGGACACGTTCGACAGCAGCATCACGGTCAACATCGTCGTCACCGTGGATGGCCATCCGGTCGCGTCGCTCAGCGGCGACCCGACCGACCCGGGGACGGTGTGGGTCGACGCCGGCGGCGAGCCGCTGACGGTCGCGGACCTGGCCGCGCTCGACGGGCTGTTCGACGCGCTGGAGGCGTTCGGGCTCATCGTCAGTAATCTGTTTTCGCCGATCACAGCGTTCGCGGTGCTGTAGCACCCGCGATGCCCCAGGCAGACCCATCCCCCCGTCCGGCTCTGGCCGGGCGGGGGGTTTTGCCGTATTCCTACACGGTGCTGTACCGCCTGCTCGCGAACGGCGTCGTCATCCTGCATGCGCTGTTCATCGTCTTTGTCGTGCTCGGCGGCTTGCTCGCGTGGCGGTGGCGCTGGGTCGCACTCGCGCACATCCCCTGCGCCGTCTGGGGCGTGTTGATCGAGTACCGCGGGTGGATCTGCCCGCTGACGCCGCTCGAGAACCACCTCCGGCAGAAGGCGGGGGACGCGGGATACGGCGGCGGGTTCATCGAGCACCATGTGCTGCCGGCGATTTACCCGGCCGGGCTCACGCCGCGGGTGCAGCTGGCGCTCGGCACCGCCGTCCTGGTGATCAACCTCATCGCGTACGGCATCCTCGTACGCCGCATGCTGCGAGGTTCCTAATGGCGACTCGTCGAGATTTCGTCCGATCGCTGCTGGCGACCACCGCCGCGCTCCCCGCCCTGCGGAACGACGCGCTCGCGCGCATCGCCCCCGTCGTGCGCGGTGACACCCGCGCCCCCGGTGCGGTCGCCGCCGACGAGGATTTCTGGCGAGAGATCCAGCAGGCGTTCGAGATCGACCGGGGACTCATCAATCTGAACAACGGCGGCGTCGCACCGAGCCCGCGCGTCGTGCAGGCGGCGCTGCAGCGCTATCTCGCGGTGTCGAACCAGGCGCCGGCGATCACGATGTGGAGCTGGATCGAGCCGGAGATCGAGTCGGTGCGGCGCCGGCTCGCGGCGAGCTTCGGCTGCGACGTCGAGGAGATGGCGATCACGCGCAACGCCAGCGAAGCGCTGGAGATCGTGCAGCTCGGCATCCCACTCGCGCGCGGCGACGAAGTCCTGACGACCACGCAGGACTACCCGCGCATGATCACCACGTGGCGGCAGCGCGAGCGGCGCGAGGGCATCGTGCTGAAGCAGATCACGTTCCCCGTGCCGCCGCCGTCGCTCGACGATCTCGCCCGCCGCATCGAGCAGACGATCACGCCCCGGACCAAGGTGATCCACATCTGCCACATCACGAACCTCACAGGGCAAATCTTCCCGGTGAAGCGGATCTGCCAGCTGGCGCGCGCCCGGGGCATCGAGGTGATCGTGGACGGCGCACACGCGTACGCCCACTTCCCCTTCACCCGCGACGATCTCGACTGCGACTATTACGGCACGAGCCTGCACAAATGGCTGACCGCGCCCATCGGGACCGGATTCCTGTACGTGCGCCGCACCAAGATCGACAAGATCTGGCCCATGATGGCCGCGCCGCCGGAGATGAACGCCAACATCCGGAAATTCGAGGAGATCGGCACGCATCCGGCGGCGAACCACAACGCCATCGCCGAAGCCCTGAACTTTCTCGACGGCATCGGCCCGGAGCGGAAGGCGGCGCGGCTGCGCTTCCTGCGCGACCGCTGGGCCAAGCGCCTCGAGCGCGTCCCCGGCGTCACGCTGCTGACGCCGTATGATCCGGCGCAGTCGTGCGGCCTCGCGTCGTTCACGCCGGGCCGGCTCGACGTCGGCAAGCTGACGGCGTTCCTGTACGACCGTCACCGCATCATCGTCACCCCGATCGCGCATCCCGAATTCAACTGCCTGCGCATCACGCCCAACGTCTACACGACGCTGGCCGAGATCGATCGCTTCGCCGATGTCATGGAAGAGGTGCTGAAGACCGGACTTCCCGCGTGAGGAGACCCGCATGAGACCGCTCGGTTGTGCCCTGCTGCTGATCGCCGCCGCCTGCTCGTCGTCGGACACGAGCCAGACCGTGAACCGCGACACGCTCACGCAGCGGCAGAAAGACAGCATCCTCGCCCAGTCAACCATCCCGGGCGCGGGGGCCGTGCGTCGGGCCATGACCGCCGCCGATTCGGCGAGCCGCCGCGCGCTCCAGGCGGATTCCCAGGCGCGGGATACCACCGATCCATGACGGGGACGGGACGGGTCGTGCTGCTGGGCCTCCTGACAGCGGCCTGCGGGCCGTCCGACCCCTGCTCGGGCTACCAGTTCGATCGCCTGAAGCGGTTCTCGCGACCGTACGCGGGGCACTGGGTCGTGGGACGGGGGGACTCGCTGACGCTGCCGGATGCGCCCGCCCTGAGCGACCGCTTCACGCTCGTGGCCGTGGGACTCGATACGGCCACGGCGGTCGTGGGACGCGACTGCCTCTTCCGCGGCCGGATCGTGTTCGCGCGGCCCCCTGACACGCTCGCCGTGACGTGGTTCGGCCAGCCCGAGCAGGCGATCGTGAACGGCTGGCCGGCGAGCGTCGGGGGCGGCAGCTTCGCGGGGCTGTCGCTCGCCTGGGCGGGGGCCGATTCCCTGCGCGGCTCGTTGCTGTTCAGCGAGCAGTTGGGCGTGCAGGTCCGCGCGGGGGTGACGGCGCAATTCGTCGCCGGGCGCGCCGGACGATTATCTTCCGCCCCATGAAAGGATTCCTCTTCCGGCTGGTGATCACGGCCCTGGGTCTCTGGGTCGCCGCCACGATCGTGCCCGGCATGGCGATCAGCGGAGTCGGGGCGCTGATCGTGTCCGCCCTGCTGCTGGGCCTCGTGAACGCCGTCATACGGCCCGTCATTCTGATTCTGACGCTGCCGCTGACGATCCTCACCCTCGGGCTCTTCATCCTCGTCGTGAACGGCATCTCGCTCGCGCTGGTCGCCTGGCTCGTCCCCGCCTTCACGATCAGCGGCATCCTCCCGGCGACCCTCGGGGCGATCATCGTAGGCCTCACGAGCTGGTTCGCGTCGACGTTCGTCGGTGGCTCGGGACGGATCGAGCGCATCCACCGCGTGGAGGTCACGGGCCGGCGCCTCGATGGATAGAAGCTTCGCGCTCGCCGGAGCGATCTCGGCGTTCCTCGCGGTGGCGGCCGGCGCGTTCGGCGCCCACGCGCTCCGCGCCCAGCTGACTCCCGGTCAGCTCCTCACGTTTGAAACCGCCGCCCGCTACCAGATGTACCACGCCCTCGCGCTGCTCGCCGTCGCGTGGGCCGCCAGCCGCTGGCCGGGCCTGCCGCTCAAGACCGCCGGATGGCTGTTTGTCGGCGGGACGGTCGTCTTCTGCGGCAGCCTCTACCTGCTCGCGCTCACGGGGGTGCGCTGGCTCGGCGCGATCACCCCGCTGGGCGGCCTGCTGTTTCTGGCGGGCTGGCTCGCCCTCGCCGTCGGGGTCGCGCGAGGCGTCCCGCGATGAGTCTCCTGCTCGCGCTGTCGCTCCTGGTCCAGGGTCCGGCGCTCAGCGTCAGCCCCTCGCGCCCGCTCGGCACCCTGCGCGAGCAGGCCGAGCTGCAGCAGGACTGGCTGCAATACCGGCTCGACTCGGTCCTGCCGCGGTTGCTGCGGCAGTACGGCGCCGACATGTGGATCGTCTCGATGCGCGAGTACAACGAGGATCCGGTGTTCTGGAGCCTCGTGTCGCCCACCACGTTCTTCGCCCGGCGGCGCACCATCTACGTCTTCTTCGACCGCGGGCTCGCGCGCGGCGTCGAGCGACTGGCGCTGGGCGGGGGGACGCAGGGCGGCCTGTACGAGGCCTATGTCGCACGCGATACAATCGACCCCTCCATCGGCCGGCGCCCCGAGCTGCTCGGTCAGGGACAGTGGGACTTGCTCGGCCGCGTCGTCCGCGAGCGCGCGCCCAGGCGCATCGCGGTCAACATCTCTCACACCCATGCCTTCTCGGACGGCTTGTCGGCGGGCGAGTGGGAGCAGCTGCAACGCGCCCTGGGTCCCGAGTACGTGAGCCGCGTCATGCGGTCGGAGCGCTTGGCGCTCGATTATCAAACGATCCGCGCGCCGGGGATGCTCCCCGCCTACCGCCGCCTGATGGAAGTGGTCTGGGCGGTCATCGATACCGCGTTTTCCAACGCGGTGATCACCCCCGGCACGACCACCACCGACGACGTCGTCTGGTGGATGCGCCAGCGCGTCAACGACCTTGGCCTCGGCACGTGGTTCCACACCGACGTGGACGTGCAGCGGCGGGGCGTGGACCTGAGCGACTCGGCGAGCGTCGTGATTCAGCGCGGCGACGTGCTGCACTGTGACTTCGGCATCACGGCGATGGGGCTGAACACCGACACGCAGCATATGGGTTATGTGCTGCGTGAGGGGGAACGCGACGCGCCCGAGGGGCTGATGCGCGCCCTGCTCAATTCCAATCGCGTGCAAGACCTCCTGCTCGCCGAGATGCGACCCGGACGCAGCGGCAATGCGGTGCTCGCCGCCACGCTGGCGGCGATGCGCGCCGCGGGGATCAACGGGACGGTCTACACGCATCCGATCGGCGATCGCGGGCATGGCGCCGGTCCGCTCATCGGCCTGTGGGACCACCAGGAGGGCGTCCCCGGACGGGGCGACGTCACCCTGATTCCCGGCACCTGGTTTTCGATCGAGCTGCAGGCCTCCACGCCGGTGCCCGAATGGGGCGGCCAGCTCGTGCGCTCGGCCCAGGAGGAGGACGCCGAGCTGGGCGCCGACGGGCGGATGCGCTGGATCCTGCGGCGCCAGACGCAATTCCATCTCGTGCGGTGACATGCAAGCTCTGCGGGACGGGCGGGTTGCCGCTGTTCTACACGCAGGGCGACCGGCAGCAGTACAAGTTCTACCGCTGCCTGCGCTGCCGGCTGGTGGTGTACGACACGCGCACCGGCGTGAACCAGGCGAAGTACATCGTCTCGCGCGTCGATCCGGCCGCGCCGACCCGGCAGAACCGGGGACATCGCCAGACCTACGCATTCATCCGGCGCCACGCGCGGCCCCCGGCAGGAGGTCGGCTCCTCGATCTGGGTTGTGGCGACGGAACGGTGCTGTGGCTCGCGCGGCGCGACGGCTGGGACGTCCGGGGCGTCGAGCTGTTTCCGGAGCACACGAAGCTCGTGCGCGACACGCTCGGCCTCGACGTCGAGACCGCCGATATCATGTCGTACGAGGGGGAAGAGGGGGCGTGGGACTGCGTGGTGCTGACCCACGTCCTGGAGCACCTGCCCGATCCGGTGGCCGGGCTCGCCAAGATTCGGCGCCTCCTGAAGCCCGGCGGCGTTGGCGTGCTCGAATTCCCGAACATCGACGCGTTCGACGCCCGGTTGCGCCGCCTGCTCGCGCGCCTGGGCATTCATCGCCGGCGCTACGCGCCTGACTACGTCCCGGGACATGTACAGGAGTTCTGCCGCGCATCGTTCCTGCGCGCCGCCGAGCGGGCGGGACTCGCGCTCGAGCGGTGGGAGACCTACGCCATCAATCCTGTGAAATACGCACTCTTCCGGCACGTGCCGATCGGCAACAAGGCCCGGGTCCTGGTGCGGAGACCCCGATGACCGAGATCGAAACGCCCGCGCTGCTGCTGCATCTGGACGTCGTCGAGCGCAATCTCGCGCACATGGCCCGGCGCGCCAAGAAGCTCGGCGTCGCGCTCCGGCCGCACATCAAGACCCACAAGTGTCTCGAGCTGGGGCGCCGCCAGATGGCGCATGGGGCGGCGGGCATCACGGTCGCTACGCTGACCGAAGCGGAGGCGTTCGCGCGGGGCGGGTTTCGCGATCTCACCTGGGCGTTCCCGATCGACCCCACGCACATTCCGCGCGCGCGGCGGGCGCAACAGCAGCATCCCGGCACGACCCTGCGCGTGATCGTGGACGATCTCGAGACCGCCAAAGCCCTCTCCGGCACGGGGTTGCACGTCTGGCTCAAAGTGGATTGCGGCTATCATCGCGCCGGCGTCGATCCGTCCTCGCGTTACGCGCTCGACGTCGCGCGCGAGTTGGGCCGCGAGCAAGGACTGACGTTCGACGGCATCCTCAGCCACTCGGGACACGCGTATCGCACCCGCAACCAGGCGGAGGCCGCGGCGATCGCCGAGCAGGAGCGCGCGGTGATGGTGTGGTTTGCGGAGCTGCTGCGCAAAGACGGCATGCGCGTCCCGGGCGTAAGCGTGGGCTCGACGCCCGCCCTGGCCGCGGCCGAGCATCTCGAGGGCGTGACCGAAGCCCGGCCCGGCAATTACATCTTTTACGACCGGACGATGGTGCTGATCGGGTGCTGCGCGCCGGAAGACGTGGGCGTCACGGTCGCGGCCTCCGTCGTGTCGCACCAGCCGGGCGCGTCGCACTTCGTGGTGGACGCCGGGGCGCTGTCACTCTCCAAGGACGTGGGGCCGACGCATCTCGACCTGGCACCGGCGATGGGCGAGGTGCGGGGTCATCCGGAGCTGACGGTCGCCACGTTGTCGCAGGAGCATGGGATGATCCGTGCGGCGACGCCGGCGGCGATCGAGGGGAAGTTCACCGTCGGCACGCCGGTGGAGATCGTGCCGAATCATTCCTGCCTCACGATGGCGCACTTCGACGAGTTCACCGTGGTCCAAAATGGACGGGTGATGGACCGCTGGACGATCGAGCGGGGGAGGTAGGCCGATGAGAGTCGTGTTTCGCCATTTCGCGATCGCGCTGATCCCGCTGCTGCTGGGGCTGGCGGCGGGGTGGGCGTTCGCCTTCACGCAGGAAAGCTGCGGCCGGCTGGTCGGACCGGTGTTCGCGCCGAAGTGCCGGTGGGTGCAGCTCGAGTATCAGATCATGTTCCACATGGCCGGGACGGCGCTCGGCTGTCTCCTGGCCGCGATCATCGGGGCGTGGCTCGAGCTGCGCCGCCGCCGCGCGCCCGAGCTCCCGGTAGTCGCTGCCTAACGGGCCGCGTGCTATTGTTGGCGCCCATGGATCTCGTGCAGCAAGTGGTCGCGAATCTCGAGGTCGAGACGGGGCAGGCCGAAAAGGGCGTCGGCGCGATCCTGATGGCCATGCGCATGGCCGTGGATCGGGCGACGTTCGAGAAGGTCCGCGCGGCGATCCCGAACCACGAGAGTTACATGGGCCGCGCCCTGATGAGCGGCGCGCGCACCGGAGAGATGCTCGGCGTGATGGGCCCCGCCGCGCTGCTCGCGGGCCTCGCCGCCGCCGGGTTCCGCACGGAAGACGTCCCGCGGCTGGGGCGGATCGTCCTGGAGCACCTGCGTCCCGCCGTCGGGACGGACGTGGTCGAACGGTTCCTCGACGGAGCCCCCGCCCTCAAGGGGTGAGTTGCATCTTGGCCCGCAGCGCTTCGAAACGCGGATGCCCCCGCAGCGAATCGAGAATCGGATTCACAGTGAAGTAGGCCAGCCAGCCGCGACGATCGGCGTATGCCACCATGCCGCCCCGACCCAGCTCGCGGAGGATCGTGTATCGGGGGGACAGCACCTCGGGTCGGAAGGCTGACACGAGGCGAACGTTGCCCCGCTAGGGGGAGCGGCTCAATCCCCCGCCCAGCTCCCGCGCTCGGGACGGACGACTCCAGCGACCAAAGACGATCATCAGGACGATCGCGCCGGCGGTGATGCCGACATCCGCCAAATTGAACGTCCAGAAGCGGATGTGACCCAGCCCGAGGTCGATGAAGTCCACGACCCCGGCCGACGATCGCAGCCGGTCGAGCAGATTCCCGAGCGCGCCGCCGACGACGAGCGCCACGCCGACGGCGCGGCGGCGGTCAGCCGGATCCGTGCCGCGGTAGATCAGCGCGAGCGCCATGAGGGCGACGACCGACAGGGCGACGAGCACGACGCGGGAGTCGGGGCCGAACCCCATCGCGGCCTCCCGATTGTAGGACAGCGTCAGCCGGACCACCTCTCCCACGACCGGCTCCGGGGCGCCGATGGTGAGGCTCCGCTCGGCAGCCCGCTTCGTCGCGCAGTCGGCGACGAACAGCGAGAGCACGAGCGGCCAGAACCAGCGGGCGTTGCGGCTCAGACGAGTCCCAGCGCCCGGAGCAGCCAGACGCTCAGGACCCCCGCGACCGTGACCGCCGCGGCGACCACGATCGCCACCCCAGCGAGCAGCAGCGCGACGAAGAGCCGATCCGCCCGCTTCGCGCGAGTCGACGCCGCCAGATGGCGTTCCAGTAATGTGACGTTCCGGATGTTGGCTTTCCACGCGACGTCGAAAACATCTCCCAGCAGCGGGACCGCGCCGATGCACGCATCGAGAGCGATGTTGCCGGCCATCCGCACCAGCGTGGCGCGGGGCGCCTCCTGCCGGACTGCTTCGACGAGTATCCAACTAGCAAGAACAGCGCCAGCGGTATCGCCGGCGCCGGGAATCAGGCCCAGGAGGGGATCCAGGCCGATACGAATTCGGGTGCCCGGGATGCGGAGACCCGCATCCAGCCATTCCGCATAGCGCCGCAGCGCCGCGGGCGGCGCGGGGTGGTCTACGCCACGTCTCCCGCGCGGCGCCCGACAAAGCGCCGCCGCTCCCGCACGGGGGACACGTCGATCGCCAGCGCGATGATGAGTCCCACCACGGGCCAGAGCGACCACACGCCGCCGAACCAGTAGTGCACCGCCGTATACCAGAGCAAGGTCGTCGGCAGAAAGATGAAGCCCAAAATCGGCCACAGCGAGATGGCAAACAGTCCGTCGAACCAGTTGGTCAACAGCCACAGCGCCAGGATCGCGATCCGCGGGGCGAGCAGCGCGAAGGCGGCGATCAGGAACGGCATGTCCGGCTACTCCCTGGCACCAAACCGGGTCGCCTCGTCGGCATAAATCGCGACTTCGACGCGGCGGTTCCATTGCCGGCCCGCGTCGGTGTCGTTCGTGGCCAGCGGCTCGGCGTCACCGCGACCGAGGGTCGTAATGCGCGCGCGGCCACCCTGGCTGTCGGTGTGTCCCACGATCATGATCCGCGTATTGGGGTATTTCTCGAGACTGGTCCCGAAGCGCCGCAGATTGTCCCGGGTCGCACGCGTCAGCTCGTCGGACTCCTGGGCGAACAGCAGCCCCTCGGGGAAGGTGACGACAATCCCCCCGCCCAACCGCTGCACCGTGACGCCGGGTAGCTCATAGGCCAAGTCCTGCGACTGCCGATCCATCTGCTGGGTGATCTGCGCGCTGGCGGCCCCGGTCGCGGATCCGCCCATGATGGCGCTGCGCACCGTTGCCCCCGCCGCCTTGCCGACCGGCGCGGCCGCGATGATGCTGCCGCTCGGCTCCTGCTGTCTCGTCGCGCAACCGGCGAGGAGCGGCAGCACCAGCGCCGCCGTCATCCCGCCCGCCAGGTACCGTCGCATGGCTCATTCTCCTCTGGGATTGCAGGTCTCTGGAATTCAGGGTCCGGCCCGAAAGCTGCGCGAAGGGGTGAGACGGTGGCATCAGTCGAAGGAACGGAGAAGGATGTACGTCGACGGTGGGAGACTGGGGCGGGAGGACTCGAACCTCCAACTTCCCGGTTAACAGCCGGGCGGTCTGCCAGTTGACCTACACCCCAAGATGCGAAAAACAAAACAAACGCAGACGATGTGGCGTGTCTAGTACTTCAGGCCGGCTTTTTCCGCGAAGTCCTTCACGGCCGCTTCCTCTTCGGGCGTGAGACGCTCGGGGAGGGTGACGTGGACTTCCACGTACAGGTCGCCGCGGCGGCCGTTGCGCTCGATCCCCTGCCCCGGCACGCGAAACTTCTGCCCGTGCTGCGTCCCGGTGGGAATCTTCAGGACGACGCGCTTGCCGTCGAGCGTCTTGACCTTGATCCGCGAACCCAGCATCGCCTGCGCGAGGTTGATCGGCACGACGCCGATCACGTCGAGGCCTTCCCGGCGGAAGAAGCGATCGGGTTGGACCTGGATCACCGCGATGACGTCGCCGCGGCCCTTGGGACCCTGATTCTTCAGCCGCAGCCGCGTGCCTTCTTCGATGCCGGCCGGAATGTCCACCGTGATGCGCTTCTCGACCCGCACCTCGCCGCTGCCTTGGCACGTGCCGCACCGTTGCGAGGGAACCGTCCCCTTCCCGCGGCACACCGGACAGGGGCGATTGACCGCGAAGCCGCCCTGCCCGAACGAGATGGTCCCGCGCCCCTTGCACTCGGCGCACGTCGAAATCGTGGCGCCGGGGGCGCCGCCTTTGCCGCCGCACGTCGGGCAGACCTCGGGCATGGACAGCGTGATCGGCACCTTGCCGCCCAGGCCCGCGACGCGGAACGGAATCGCCACCGTCACCTCGAGCTCTTCCGCCTCTTCGCGTCCCGCGCCGGCCCCACCCCTGCGCCCGAAGATCGACGAGAAGAGGTCGCCCAGTCCGCCGAGGTCGGAGATGTCGAAGTCGCCGCCGGCGCCGCCGGCGCCGCCCCCGCTGGTGGGGCCGCGGCGAGATCCGCCGCTCGGGCCGGCGAACGCCCCGTAGCGCCGCAACTGATCGTACTTCTTGCGCTTGTCGGGGTCACTCAAGACGTCGTGCGCTTCATTGATCTCCTTGAAGCGATCGGCGGCCTGGGGATTGTTCGGATTGCGATCGGGGTGATGCTGCTTGGCCAACCGGCGGAACGCCTTCTTGATTTCGTCAGTCTTCGCGCTCTCCCCGACTCCCAACACCTGATAGTAGTCGCGCGGTGCCGCCATCACTCACCCTGCCACGTGAGCACCACGACGCGCGCCGGCCGCAGCAGGATATCGCGCAGCTTGTACCCCGCCTGCAATACCTGGCCGACCGTGTGGTCCTGCGCCGGGCCGGCCGCCGGCTGCATCGTGACCGCCTCGTGGACATGCGGATCGAACGGCACGCCCGTCTGATCGATCCGCGTCACGCCCGCGGCTGCCAGCTCCTTCCAGAGCTTGCGCTCGATCAGCCCCACCCCTTCGTGCATCGTGACGGCGTCGGTCTCGGCGGGCGCGAGCTGGGCGAAGCGCGACAAGTCGTCGAGCGACTCGGCCAGGCGGGAGACGAGTTCCGCCTGCGCCCGCGCCCACGCTTCGGCGCGCTCCTTGGCGACGCGCTTGCGAAAGTTGTCGTACTCCGCCGCCAGCCGGAGATGTCGATCGCGCAGCGCCGCGAGGTCGCTGCCGTCGGCCGCCGGCGCCTGAGGCTCGGGCACCGAGCCATCGGCCGTATCGGCAGGCGGTGGCCCCGAAGGGGCGATTGGGGGGTGGCGCTTGTGGCTCATGGGCTTGGAACTTTCAGTCTGACAACAAGATAGAGGGGAAGACCAGCGCTGTCGAGCGGTGGGAAAAAACCCGGAACGGCGCAACCGGCGCCGCTCCGGGGTCGGAAAACGCGTCTAGTACCCGAACATCAGGCCGACGGACACCGGCACAAAGCTCACGGACGAGCCGCTGGTCTGTACGCTCATGTAGCGCGCTTCGGCGAAGGCGTTGAGGCCCGCCAGGCTGAACAGCACGCCGCCGCCGAACCCGAACGCGATCTTCGTTTCGGACCCGCCCACGCCCCGATCGACGTTGAAGAAACCGAGCCCACCGAGCAGGTAGGGACGGGTCGCGCCGAGCCGGTCGCCGAGGTGGTACAACGCGCTCACGGTCCCGCCCAGAACGTCCGTACTCCCGGACACGCCGTCATGTGCGGTCTGTGAATACAGCCCGTCGATCCGCAGATGCACCGGGGTCGACGCGAGCGGCATCTGCAGCACGCCGAGCAGGTTATAGCCCATCTTGTCCACATCGCCGTAATCGCCCATCGGCAACGAAGCCCCGATGCCTAAGCCAAACCGGGTGCCCTCGGTCGGCTGGGCCATCTGCTGCGCGGGAAGCGTCGTCGTGGCGCTGAATCCCAGCACCAGCGCCAGCGCTCCGAAGTAAATTCGTTTCATTGCTGCTCCTTAGTGAGTTAACAAGCCTGATGGACTATACGGAGCGGCAGCGAGTCGCAACAGACAACGTAGTGGCGAGACTAGTCATCCCTTCGGGGTCGTTCTGAGGAACGGGCGCTCGCGGCAAACGCGACGATCGCCTCAGCACCGAGGTCGGGTTGCGGGGCGATGGGTGCGGGAGGACGCAACGCGCTCGCGAATTGCCGCGCCGCGTCCATGTCAGCTACCGGATCGTCGGGAGCGAGCACGAAGAGGATGGGAGATTCGATTCGCGTGGCATCGGCCGCCACCGCGCGCTGGGCCCAGCCGATCTCCGCCCCCGCCCCTGCCGTCATCCGCGCGCTGCCGGAGCCGGTGGCCAGCGTCGGCCAGAGGTCGGCGAACCGCGCGGCGAGGCGGCTCAGCCAGGACGGCCGGCGCCAGCGGAGCCAGGGGTTCGCGACCACCGCCCCGAGCGGGGCCTCCCCCGGTTGGGTCTCGAGGTAGCGCAAGACGATGAGCCCGCCGAACCCATGACCGACGAGCAGCTGCGGCACATCGCGTCGCCGCCGCACGACACGCCGAAAGGCCTGCAGGTCGCCGAGCAGCTGGCTGAATCTCGTGAGGTGCACCGGCCGGCCGCCGGAACGCCCATGTCCGCGCTGATCGAGGACGTAGGCGGCGACCCCCATGTCGCGCAGTCGCTCGGCGGTCCCCCCCAACTGACCCGCATGATCGGCCCACCCGTGCAGCAACAGCACCGCGACGTCGCCGGCCCTCCCCCCCCCCTCTCCCCCCCCCGGCGGGGCGCGTTCGGGCTCGTAGGCGTCGTACACGAGCGGTGTCCCATCGGGCGCGTGAATGCGGTTCATTGATTCGTGAGCAGTCGGCGCAGCAGGTCGAGAGCGGCTTGCGTGGCGCGCGCGCGGATTTCTCCGCGGTCACCCGGAAGCAGTCGCCGCGCCGTGCGGATCGTGGCGGGATCGCCGCAGCTCGCCGCGAGCCACACCGTGCCTACCGGCTTCTCGTCGCTGCCGCCGCCCGGACCGGCGATGCCGGTAACGGCGACCGCCGCGCCCGCGGCCAGGCGGCGCCGCGCCCCCTCGACCATCGCCCGCACGCATTCCTCCGAGACGGCGCCGGGCGTGGTCAAGAGCCCACCGGGAACGTCGAGCAGATCGGTCTTGAGGCGATCGGCATACGCCACGACGCCCCCCAGGAAGGTGTCGGATGCCCCCGGGACAGCCGTGAGGCGCTGCGCGATTTCTCCGCCGGTGCACGACTCCGCGACCGCGAGGCTGATCCTCCGGGCTCGCGCGAGATCGAGGACGACGGCCGCGAGGTCGGCGTCGTCCTCCCCGTAGGCATCGGAGCCGGCGACGGCGCGCAGCGCCGCCACGGCTTCGTCAAGACGGTGCGCCGCCTCGTCGGCGCCGAGGGCCCACGCGGTCACGCGCAAATCGACGCCCGCGGCTCCCGGAAGGGAGGCGAGCGTCAGAGGGGCGAGCCGTTCCTCGATGCCGGCGAGACGCTCGGCGAGCGCGGATTCCGGGACCCCGGTGGTGCGGACCGTACGCGACCCAATGACCGGCGCCGCCCCGGCCGCGCCCACCCGCCGCGCGAGCCGCGGCAGCACTTCTTCGTGCAGCAGCCCGCGCATTTCCGCGGGCACGCCGGGGAGCAGCACCGCGAGTCGTCCCATGTCTTCGATCCAGAGTCCGGGCGCGGTGCCGCGGGGGTTCGGCAGCACGCTCGCGCCTGCCGGAATCTCGGCCTGGGACCGGTTCATCGCGGGCATGGGCCGTCCGAAGCGGCGGAACCGCGCCTCGAGGCTCTGCAGCACGCCGGGGTCGCGCACCAGCGGCTTGCCGAAGATGCCGGCCACGACGCGTTTCGTGATGTCGTCGCGCGTCGGGCCGAGTCCGCCGGTCACGATGACCGCCCCGGTGCGCGCGAGCGCGTCCGACACCACGGCCGCGATCGCCTCGGCGCGGTCGGCCACGGCGACGTGGCGCACGACTTCGACCCCTGTCGCGGCGAGCGCGCGCCCGAGCTCCGCGGCGTTGGTGTCAACCGTCAGCCCCAGCACGAGCTCGGTGCCGACGGTGACGACGTCGATCTTCACTTGCCGACTTTGAGGAGGGCCCGGTAGCGGTAGAGGTAGACGAGCAGAGAGTACACGGTGAGCACGATGGCTCCGGCCAGGGTGACCGCGACGAACCAGCCGTGGAACTGATCCCAGAAGTTGCGGAAGGCGCCGGCCAGCCGCAGCTCGGCGATCGCGTCTTTCCAGGCGAACCAGGCGATGGTGGCGCCGATGAAGACGTTCTGCACGACCGCCTTGAGCTTGCCTGCGCCGGCGGCCGGGATCATGACCCCGCGCCGTCTGGCAAAGAAGCGGAACGCCGTGATCAGCACTTCGCGGCCCACCAGCAGCAGCGCGACCCACACCGGCAGGCTGCCCCACCAGGGGATCCGGTAATCCACGAGGATGGTCGGGTGCCGGGTGATCCAGAAGATCGGAATCAGCGTGGCGAACAGCAGCAGCTTGTCGGCGATTGGGTCGAGCAGCTGCCCCAGCTCGCTCACGCTGCCCCAGCGGCGGGCGATCCAGCCGTCGATCGCATCCGACACGGCCGCGATCACGAAGGTCACGAAGGCGATCACCTTGGGCCAGTATCCCTGGATGAACGGCAGCAGCGCGATGACCGGCGTGAGGCAGATGCGGGCCAGGGTGATGATGTTCGGCAGTGTCCAGCGCATGCGTCCGGGGACCCGTCAGCTGAGCGTTTTCAGGACCAGTTTGCTGACCGTCTTGAGCGTGTCGAACACACCGTCGCCGCGGACGGCGACGGCTTCGTGATAGGGCGCGCGCCCCACCCATTCGTTGCCGGCCTTGTCGATCAGATTCTCGCCCGGATGCGCGGGATCGGGGGTGACCTTCTGCAGCGCGGGGTCTTCCACCGGCCACCCCGGATTCAGCGACGCCTGGAGATCCTTGATCGGCGCGGCATTGGGGAGATCGCGTTTGTTGTACTGGATGACGAACGGGATCTTGGTCAGGTCGTACCCGTACTCCGACATGTTGTCGTACAGGTTCTGCATCGACTCCACGTTCGCTTCCATGCGCTCGATCTGGCTGTCGGCGACGAAGACGATGCCGTCCACGCCCTTGAGGATGAGCTTGCGGCTCGCGTTGTAGTACACTTGTCCGGGCACGGTATACAGGTGGAACCGCGTCTTGAACCCGCGGATCGTGCCGAGGTCGACGGGCAGGAAGTCGAAGAAGAGCGTGCGCTCGGTCTCGGTGGCGAGCGAGATCATCTTGCCGCGCGTGTTGGGCGAGACCTTCCCGTAGACGTGCTCCAGGTTGGTCGTCTTCCCGCCCAGGCCGGGGCCGTAATAGACCAGCTTGCAGTTGATCTCGCGGGACGCGTAGTTGATCATCGACATGAGCGCGTCGCCTTAATCGAAAAGTTTGTCAATTTCGTCTTCCGCCCCTTCGAGCAGGCCTTTTTGCGCCTGACCCGACCCGACCCGATTGAACATCTCTTCGAACACCTTGTTGAGATCGCTCACGACCCCTTTGGCCTTGATCTTCACCAGTCCCAGCGTGGCGCGCTGGTCGAACAGCACGACCAGGATCACCCGCTTGGCGATGTCGGCGAGATACATCGACTCCCGCTCGCCCTGATGCACGAGCGAGGCGAATTCGGCTTCGCCGATCATTTTGGCGAGTTGATCGTTGGCGCTGAAATCGGCGGCGGTAAGCGAGGCGAAGGCGGTGGGATCGAACTGCGGCGTTTCCCCCACGGTCGCGACCAGCTGCCCGTTGCGGTCGACGAGTAGCGCGCACCGGGCGTTCGAGTCCCGGAGGAACGCCTGGAGGTGAGTCTGGATCTGCTTGAAATCGTTCTCGCTAAACGACCAACTCGCCGCCCCGGCCAATGCGCCCCCTCCTCAGATCACTCGGTCTCGGACATGTCGCGCCGTGCCGCCAGCGCCTGGGCGATGGTGACGGCGTCCGCATACTCGAGATCACCGCCCACCGGCAGGCCGCGCGCGATGCGCGTCACCCGCACTCCGATGGGCTTCAGCACCTGCTGCAGATAGGTCGCCGTCGCCTCCCCTTCCATCGAGGGGTTGGTCGCGACGATCACTTCCCGCACCGCCGAGCCGTTCGCCACACGCGCGACCAGCCGGTCGACGTCCAGATCGTCCGGTCCGACGCCATCCAGGGGCGAAATCCGGCCGCCCAGGACGTGGTAGCGACCGCGGTAGCGGCCGGCGCGCTCGATGGCGTTGACGTCCGCCGACTCCTCCACGACGCACAACAGGGCGGCGTCGCGGCGCGGGTCGGCACAGATCGGACACGGATCGTCATCCGCCAGCGTGCCGCACGTCGCGCAGGCGGTTACACGGCCGCGCACGCGCCGGATGGCGTCGGCCAACCGCTCCGCCGCCTCGACGGGCTGCTTCAGCAGGTGAAACGTGAGCCGCTGAGCGGTCTTCCGCCCGATGCCCGGGAGCTTGGCGAGCTCCGCCACGAGCTCCTCAATGGCCGACACGACGTCTTACAGCGGCAACTGAAACGGGAACGGCAGGCCTGACGCCAGCTTCCGCACCTCGGCCTGGTACAGCTCGGCCGCGCGCTTTTGCGCTTCCGCCACGGCGGCGAGGACGAGGTCCTCCAGCATCTCGATGTCGCCCTGACTGACCGCCTGCGGGTCGATCTTAATGGCGCGAATGTGCCCCCGTCCGTCCACGGTGGCCTGGACCATCCCCCCACCGGACGATACGGTCAGCGTCTGCTGCGCCAACTGGGTCTGGATCTCTGTCAGCCGCCCCTGCATCTGCTGGCTGAGCTGGAGCAGGCTGGATAAATCCGCCATACGTCGAAAGTTACCCCTCAGCAAGTGGTTGGCAAGTTACTCGAGCAGCTCCAAATCTAACGCATCCACGGCGGCGCTCAGGGTGGGGTCTTTTTCGCGGAGCGCCTTGAGCCGCTCCGCGTTCGCCAGGTCCGCCGTCAGCCGGGCCGGCGGCGTCCGCTCGGGCGTGACCGACAGGACCTGTACGCGCGGCACCTCAGCGACATACGCGCCCACGAGCTGCCCGATCAGGTCGCGCTGCCGCTCCAGCCCTTCGGCATGCGCCGCGTTGGCGGGGCGCACCGCCAGCACGCGCCCCTCCAGCCCAGCCGCCGTCGCTTCGGCGAGCAAGCTCCCGAGCATCGGGGCCCGCGCCCGGGCATCGGCCACGATCTGCGGCCACGCCGACCGGATGTGGTCGAGCGAGAGGGGGCCCTGGTCTCGGGGGAGGGGGGAAGGGGGAAGCGGAACGGGTCCGGCAGGTGCACCCTTCCCTCGTCCCCCGTCCCCCGTCCCCTTGTCGAGCGCGTCGAGCACCTGGGAAAGCTCGACCGTCCGTCCGGCCATCGCCCACCGCAGCAGGAGCACTTCGACCGCGAGGCGGGTGTTGCCGCTACGCCGGATCGGCTCTTCCGCCTCCGCGAGGATCGTGAGCAGCCTGACGATGTCGGCGGGAGGAAGCTGCGGCGCATACTTCCGGACCACGGCGAGCAGTCCCTCGGTCAGCCCCTCCGGCTGACCGCCCACGCCCACGAGCAGCAGCGCCCGCAACGTCTCCCCCGCGCCGCCCACGAACTCGCTGAGATCGGCACCGGTCTCGAGCAGCCGCTCCACCAACCGGAAGACGCCGGCGCCGTCGCGCTCAACGATGCAGCGCAGCATCTCGCTGTACAGCTCGTCGGAGATGAGTCCCAGGACCGTGCGCACGCGCTCGGCCGTGACGGGCCCTTCGCCGAACGACGACACCTGGTCCAGCAGCGACAGGGCGTCCCGCATACCGCCGTCCGCATGCCGCGCGATCAGCTGCAAGGCGTCGTCCTCGGTCTGGAGGTCTTCCTGGCCGGCGACGGCACGCAACCGCTCTACGATGGCCTGCGGCCCGATGCGGCGAAAATCAAAGCGCTGCAGCCGGGAGAGAATGGGGGCGGCGGTGTTCGCGATCTTCTGCGGCTCCGTGGTGGCGAACACGAAGACGACGCGCGGTGGCGGCTCCTCGAGGATCTTGAGCAGCGCATTCCACGCTTCCCGGGTCAGCATATGCGCTTCATCCACGATATAGACCTTGGAACGCGCTTCGCTGCTGGCGGCATACATCGCGCGCTCGCGCAGGTCCCGGGCGTCATCCACGCCGCGATTGGACGCGGCATCGAGCTCGACGACGTCGAGATTGGCCGCGCCGGCGGAAATTCGCAGGCACGACTCGCACGTACCGCAGGGCTCGCCGCTCGTGCGCCGTTCACAGTTCAACGCCATCGCCAGAATCCGCGCCGCGGTGGTCTTCCCCACTCCGCGCGGGCCCGCGAAGAGGTAGCCATGCGCCACGCGGCCCTGCGCCACGGCGCCGCGCAGCGCGGCCGCGACATGGTCTTGGGCGATGAGGTCGGAGAATTGCCGGGGACGGTACTTCCGGGCCAACGCAATCATGAGGCTCAATCTAATTGCGGATTGCGGATTGCGGACTGGCCGGGGTAGGTTTCGGACGCCCCAGGTCCGCAGGCTTTCCGCTCGTGAACCGCGTCAGGCCCCCGCAGGGAGCAGCGCTAAACGAGGCAGGGATTCGTTGCGGGGTGCCTGGGGCATTTTGCGTCAACCACAGTCCACCTTCCCCGGCGCCGCTCTCGGCGGCACCGTCACCATCAAGTACTGCCGCATCCCATTCGCAATCACCGCGAGACTCGTCGTTCCCGGGCCCGCGGGCTTGAGCGCGACCGTCCCGCTGGCGCTGTCTGCGGTGATGCGCAGCACGCGCGCGACGCGCGCGTCGGCCACAGCGGCGCGGAGCCCGGACACCGGCGTGGGGTTCGCGTATGCGTCGCGAGCCGCGACGCGCAACACGAGCACCGCATCGGGACGGATCGCAAACCGTCCGCTGAGACTCGTCGCGCCGCACGTGACGACGAGCTGCGCGGCCGCTCCCGCCACCACATGGAATGCCACCTGCTTCTCGACCGCGCCGACCGTCGCGAGCACCGTCGCCGATCCGGTGTGCTCGCCCAGGATCACCGCGACGCGCGCCTGCCCTCCCACGTCGGTCGAGATCGCCGCGGGGTCGATCCGCGCGTTCACTCCGGTGAACGTCACCGTGTGACCGGCCAACGGCACCCCCGCCGAATCCCGCACGTCGAACACCAGCGCGCGCGGCAGCCGCGCGCCCGCGGCACCCCGCTGTCCCCCACCCGCCGAAAACACGGTGCGGTCCGGCGCGGGACGGGCCGGGGCCGGGCGCACCGCCGCCGGCACCGAGGCCG
>JAUYMC010000074.1 GCA_030699545.1 Gemmatimonadales bacterium
GAACCGCTGGAGTAGCGGGCCCACGACTTCCCAGCCGCTCTTGAACGACTGCCACATCGTCAGCGAGACGTCGATGATCGCCTGGATCGCCTGCTCGATCTGCGGCTTGTGCTCGGTGAACCAGTCGCCGAAGCGATCGAGCGCCGGCACCACCACCGTGGTGAGAAAGGTCGCGACATGCGGCAGGATGATCGAGCCGAACTCGATCATCATCACCTTCACGGTGTTCATCGCCTTCTGGAGCTTGAAGTTCGCCGTCTCGCTGACCGTGCTGAACGCCGCGTCCACGGCGCCGGCGGACTCTCCCATTGCCTCGAGGGCGACGCCGAACGAATCGCCGGCGTTTTGGGCAAGGACGAGCGCGGCGCTCATTGCCTCCGATGACGAGAACAGCGTCGAGAAGGAAAGCCCCGCCTTGTCCGAGCGGTCCTTCAGCGCCGCGAAGACGCCGCCGATGTCCCAGCCCTGCTTCTGCAGGTCCGCGAAAGACCCGCCGAGCAGCTCCTGCACGGACTTGTCGAGCACGCTGCCCGTCTTCGAGAGCTCGAGGAAGGCGGCCCGCAGCTGGGTGGTGGCCACCGACGTCGGCACACCCTGCGCCGTCATCAGCGCCAGTGAGGCGGCCACTTCCTCGAAGGACACGCCCATCGCCGCGGCGGTCGGGATCACGTTGAAGAGGCTCTTCGAGAGCTGCTCGAAGTCCGTCTTCCCCAGCTTCACCGCGGTGAACATGATGTCCGCGGCCTTCTGCGCGTCGATCACCTCGTCGCCGTACGCGTTCACCACCGAGGTGATGCCGTCGACCGCGGTCTCCAGGCTCGTCACGCCGCCCGTCGCCGCCTTCGACGCGATGCGCATGAAGTCCAGGACGTTGTCCGGGGGCACGCCGGCGGAGATCGCCTGGTAGAGCGCCGGCACCGCCTGGTCGGTGGCGACGCCCATCTCCTTGCTGAAGTCCAGCACGCCCTGGCGCAGCTTCCCGAAGCCCTGCTCGTCCAGGTTCGGGAGCAGCGTCTGCACCTCGGCCAGGGAGGACTCGAAGTCGGCCGCCATCTTGGTCGCGGCGATGCCGATGCCGGCGAGCGCCAGCGCACCGCCGCCGGCGGCGAGGGCCACACCCTTCGCCATCGAGCCGGCCGCGCCCTGGATCCCGCTGAAGACCTTCGACGCCTCGTCCTTGGCGCGGACGAGGATGGTGACGTCGTTCGCCATGCGGGCAGCACACCCGAAGGCGCGCCAATTCCGCCTCGGGACCCCGGCGCGTGGGGCGCGAGCAGCTAGGCGAGGATCCCCGGCGGGTCATATACCGGCGAGTCAGATACCGGCCCGGGAAGCGCCGTCATCGGAAGGCTCGCCAGCGGATCCGCCGGCGTCCTTCCGTCCGCCGGAAGGACCCCGGGCACGGCCGGGCGCTGCTCGTCGAAGTAGCCGCCCGCGGCCAGCACCGCGCGGTGCTGGAGCACCCAGATGGGCTGGTCGAGCGCGCCGCCGGCGACCGGCGGGATGCCGTAGGCCTCGCACACGTGCTGGATCAGCTCCGCCTCGACTAGCTCGCCGGGCTTGGTGACGGTGGATCCATCGCTGCGGGTGGCGCCTCCGACGGCTCGCCATTCTCGGAGGCGCCGTCCGAGTTTGGGGGCACCCCCGTGACCGCCGCGTTCCATGCCTTGAAGAGCGACAGCGCCGCCTGCGCCGGGAGTCGGGCCATGCCCGAGCCGTCGGCCGGCAGCGGCTCCCCGTTCTTCTCGAGATCCCACTCGATCAGCACGCGCTCGCCGAAACGCTCGGTCAGCTCCACGACCATGTCCAGCCGCTCGGGCGTCATGTCGCCGTCGTCTGCCACGCTCGCTTCCCACGCGCGCGCGAGACGCAGGAGCTCGGTGTACTCGCGGAGCTCCATGTCCAGGCTGACGCGCACCGTCGCGCCGTGGAGGCGATGCCCCTCCTCGAAGACGAGCGTCGCCGACTGCGTGACTTCGAAGCCCATGGGCGTGTCCGGTTCCGCCTCGAGTGAGGCGCTACGTCGTCCAGGTCGGGACGGTCGTCTCGTTCATGGCGCCGGGCACCGACCAGGTGAGCTCGCCGCCGGCGGCGCGCGAGAGCTGGTAGTCCGTCAGCACGCACTCCACCTCGAGGATCTGCGCGGAGTGCGTGAGCGTGACCGTGCGCGTCACGCTCGTCGACGGGATCGTCTTGAAGACGGCGTGCGACTTGTCGGCCTCGTCGTTGAAGATGCCGTTCATGGTGATCGAGAAGTCCGCGAGCAGCAGGATCCGCTCGTGGGCGCCCGAGTCGATCCCCGTCGAGTCCTGCACGCCGCGGGGCGTGCTGAACTGCAGGTCGGTGATGTCGTTCGAGAGCGTCTTCGCCGTCGGGCCGGCCGCGTCATCCACTGCGACGGCGAACCCGATGCCGTTTTCCTTGGTCATGGCCTGCTCCTCCTACTTCCCCGCGAGCCCGCTCATCGTTTCGACGAAGCGCTCGTGCCATTCGTCCGTGTCCACCGCGCGCTGATCGCGCGGGCGCTCGCGCGGGCCGTGCAGGAAGATCCCCGGCCGGCCCGTCTGGATGCGGTGTATTGACGCGCGGAAGCACGGCTGCCCGGCGGGGAAGACGAACTCGAGCAGCCCGCCGTCCTGCGTGCGCTCGCTCGTGTAGATGCGGCCGCTCTTCTTCAGCACCGCGACGTGGTCGCTGCCCGCCGGCAGCACCGTCGTCCATCCGTTCAGGAAATGCGGGCAGTGCACCTCCTCGCACGTGGCCGGCCGCCAGTGCGTCGCCAGCGGCACCGCCACGCGGTACGTCTGCGCGGGGATCGCGCCGGCGCGCTTGATCAGCGTCATGGCTCGCTCCGATGTCTCGTGGCCACGGTGACCGCCTGGCGCCCGGTCAGCTCGCGGCGCACCCAGCGGTCGCCGGGCTGGGGCGGCAGCTCGCGGACCTCGTTCTCGACGCGCACGAAGATCTCGGCGCCGGCGCGCGCGGCCGAGCGCACGAGCTCAAACCAGGGCTCGAGGTCGCTGACGTCGTACATCAGCTCAAGTCCTCGTCGTCCTCGGTGGTGCCGCGCTGGATCCAGATCGCGAAGTCGGCGTTCACGAACGTGCCGGTCGTCGTGGCGCGGAGGTAGCGGTCCACGTTGCCTGTGACCGTCTTGCGCTCAGCCGTCGGCGCGCTGGCGGCCGCAACCGCGGTGAAGCTGATCAGCGTCGCCCACGCGGAGTCGTCCGCGCTGTCCTCGAGCACGAACGTCGGCGTGCCCGAGTCGATGTCCTGCACCTGCAGCACTGCACGGGCGCCCTCGGCGCTCGAGCCCGTCACGCCGTTCTCGTCCAGGCTCGTCGAGCTCGTCGCCGACGCATGCGTCTCGACGCCCGCGGTGACCATCACGCCCCACTCGAGCGGCGAGCCGTTGGCGAGGACCTCGACGGAGCCCTGCAGGTCGCCGTCAGCCGAGCGGTTCCAGTCGAAGTTGATCTGCTTGCCCAGCAGCGTCGCCGCGGTCGCCCCGCGCGTGGAGCTCATCGCCCAGAGCGCGATCACGTCCGCCGTCGGCAGCGTGCTCAGGGCGTCGTGCTCGGCGTCCGTCGCGTCGTTGAAGTGCAGGGACCACGCCAGCCGGCCGTCGGCGCGGCCGAGGATGCGCTGCATGGCCGAGGAGTTGATCCCCTGCTTGTTGTCGAAGACGCCGCGCGGCCCCGCCGCCTGGTCGATCGCGGCGGTGTCGCCGCTCAGGTCGTAGCCGCCGAGCATGAAGAGCTGGCCGAGGCCTCCGGACTTACTCACCCGCGGCCGCCTGGATGAACCCGCCGGCGCGGTAGTGCGCGAAGGCCTGCGCGCTCAGGTCGCGCTCCGCGATCGCGTCGCCGGCGTGCCAGTGCTGCGCGTCGGTGCGCAGGATGTGGATCCCGGGGCGCTCGCAGCCGGCGAGCACGCACGCCTGGTCCTGCGGGATCCCGCGCGGGTTGGCAACCACCCACCGCTGACGTGCGCTTCCCATCAGTGCTGCAGCGATCCGGGGTCGCCGTCGACGATCAGCGGCACCGTCACGTCCACCGTCCGGTACATCGTCCCGTCGCCCATCTCGAGGTACGCCCAGCCGGCCGCCAGGCCGCCGCTGTAGATCCCGCCGACGTCGACCGCGCGCACGCTCTGCCCGAGGTCCGCGTCGCCGTCCAGGTCGTTCATGAGCGCGCCCACCACCTGCGCCAGCTCGAGCTCCGTCTGCTCGCCGTCCTCCTCGAGGAAGCCGCGGTAGAGCCGGATCGTCACCTCGTACACGCGGTCCGCCGCGTCGAGCACCAGCTCGACGGTGCGGATGCTCTCCATCATCAGCGCCGCGGTGATCTCGCCCGTCGGCGGCGCCTTCGGCTCGCCCAGCTGCACATGCTTGATGCGCCCGCGGCCCTTCAGGAAGGACGTGAGCGCGGCCAGCGCCGCCTCCGGGTCGTATGCCGCCATGCGCGCAGCACACCCGATCGCCGGCGCTTTCCGCCTCGGGAGTCCTGCCCTACCTGATGCGCCTGACCGCCCGCCCGGCGTGCTGCTCCGCGATCGCGCGCTC
>JAUYMC010000083.1 GCA_030699545.1 Gemmatimonadales bacterium
AAAAGGTGCACGGCGTGATCCGCGGCCGGCGCTATCGAGCGGTGGTCGGCTCTCCGACGTACCTCACGCTCTACGAGTTCGAGCGGCCCGATGTATCCGAGAGCGCCGCGTGGCTCGCCCAGCGGGACATCTCACCGGTAACGGCCCGCATACGCCCGCACATGCGGCACGCGCCGGGCTCTCCCGGCATCTGGGTGAAGACGGTCCAGGGCTAGAGAACCGCCCCTCACCCTACCCTCTCCCCAGAGGGGAGAGGGAAAATCGGAACCCTCGCCCCCAGGGGGAGAGGGCAGGGTGAGGGGGCGCCGCTAGGGCGGGTGGGCGACGCACTCAGGCATGGGAAAGCGCAGGTCGCGGACGGCCATCGTGTAGTCATCACATTGCTCCCGGCAAACCGTCGGTGCCACCTGTCCTTGCGCGGCGAAGGCCCTGAAAACGCTGGCGGGTGGGATGGCGGCACTTCCAGCCATGCAATTCCATCTTGCGCCCCATACGGCCAACTAGGCGTTCTCTCAGCCTTGGTGTCATGGCAGGTCGCTTGCGATGGAACAGGCGCAGGATGACCTCATCTGGCGTGCTCATCGGGGTGGACGTCGGTGGCACCCGCATGTCCGGCGGACTCGTCAGGGCCGATGGCAACGTCCTGTCGGTAGTTCAGGCGCCGACCCACCGGGACGGCCCCGGGACTGCCCTGGACACGCTGCTCGATCTGATCGCCGACGTCATCGCACGGGCCGCCGAGTTACGCGTCCCCATCGAGGGAGTGGGCATCGGCGTGCCCGGTGTGGTGGACGCGGAGGCGGGCGTGATGAAGAAGGGCGTCCACCTCCTGCCGGAGCTGACGGGTGTCCCGCTCGCGGAGCGCGTCGAGGGCAAGACGGGCATCAGGACCTTCGTCGACAATGACGTGAACGCGCTCGCCCTGGGAGAGTGGACCTGGGGGGTCGGGCGCGGGGCGCGCTCGCTCGCGATGCTGGCTGTCGGCACCGGGGTCGGTGGCGCAGTCATACTGGACGGCCGTGTCGTCCGTGGCCACAGCGGGTATGGTGGCGAGTTCGGCCACGTGCCGATCAAGTTCGACGGCAAGCTGTGCGTCTGTGGAGCGCGAGGCTGCCTCTGTACCTATGTCTGCGGTCACGACATCGCCCTCGACGCGCGCCGGCGCGTCCACGACGAGCCCGGCTCCACGCTCCTGGCCCGCTCCGGCGGCGACCCGTCGACGATCACAGCCCGCCTGGTCTTCGAGGCGGCCACGGCCGGCGACGCGCTCGCCCGCTCGATTGTCGACGAGGCCTGCCAGGCGCTCGCGGCCGGGCTCGCCGTCATCGTGAACGGGCTCGATCCCGAAGTGATCGTCGTCACCGGCGGCGTCGCCGGCTCCCTCTTGCCCTTACAGGGAGAGATCCTCCGGCGACTGCGCGAGCACGCCTTCGCCGAGGCCATGGCCGGCACTCGCATCCACTTCGTCCCCGGCGACAAGTGTCAGACCGTGCGGGGCGGCGCGGCCCTTGTCCTCTACGAGCGCGCCCGCCGTGCCGGATGACCGCCGTGCCGCGTTGCATGGCTCGCGCAACGTCGCCTTGCGCGACCAAGTCCGCGACACTTCAAGGCTGCGAGTGTCGCGCGACCCGAGCGCCGCAAGATGCGGTTGCGCTCCGGGCTCGGAAAGGCGCCAAATGACGGGCCGGCGACCCGGCATGGAGCTTGCGTGGGACGGTGAGCGTGCGTCGCTCCGAAGCCGACGCGCCGGGAGGCTGACGATGGCCGAGTTCGTGGTGGAGGGCTGAGCCGATGTACGTGTCGCGCGGCGGGGTGAAGCTCTTCTACCAGGTCACGGGCAGCGGGAGCCGCGACCTCTTCCTGCTACCCCAGTGCCAGCCCATCACCTATAGCAGGCAGTGGAAGACCCAGATTCCGTATCTCTCACGCTACTTCCGCGTGGCCACGATGGACGCCCGCGGCAGTGGGCGCTCCGACCGCACCCCGATGGGCTTTGACCTCGAGGCCCGTTACGACGACTTCCTCGCCGTCCTCGAGGAAGCGGTGCGACCGCCCTTCGCCCTGCTGGTCTACTCGTGCGCCGCGATGCTCGGCTTCCGCTACGCGGTCGAGCACCCGGACCGCGTGTCCCACCTGATTGTCCTCAGCGGCCAGTACGCGGAGTCGGTGCCGCAGCCTTTCGACGAGAAGGTTGCGCCGGTGATCCGGGACGACTTCGACGGCTGGCGGAGGCGGGTGCTGACCCGCAGCTTCCCCGAGCCCCACTCGCTGAAGGGCATCGAGGACGGCATCGCCTGGGCCGGGGAGACCTCTCCCGAGGTCCTCGTCGAATCGCTGCGCGCAATCGACGGGTCGAACGTCTACGACCTCCTCGATCGTGTGCGCGTGCCGACGCTCGCGCTGCACGGCACCCTCGATAAGATCGTCCCTTACACGCATGCCCAGAAGATGGTCGCGGCCCTCCCGGACGTCCGGTTGGTCAGCTTCGAGGGCGCAGGGCATGGGCTCCAGGGCCGCCATACCGTCAAGGTCAACCGGCTTATCCGCAACTTCGTCCTCGACCAGCCCGTCGGGCCGCGCTCGATCCCGGCGACCACGGAGCGCAAGACGCCGCCCCCCCGGCCGAGGCGGACCACCCAGCGGCGCATCCTCTGGCTGTCGAGCTCGATCGGCCTCGGCCACATCCAGCGCGACATCGCCATTGCCCGGAAGCTCCGCGAGATTCAGCCGGACGCCACCGTGGACTTCCTCGCCGTCAACCCCGCCGACCGCGTCGTCGAGGCCATGGGCGAGCGCCTGCACCCGGCCACCCGGCTCCTCCTCGACGAGAGCGGCCACTTCGAAGGTTGGGCCCGGGACCACGAGCTCCACGCGTTCAACGCGTTCTGGGACATGGACGAGATCATGGCCGCCAACTTCATGACCTTCGCCGACGTCGTGGAGCGCGAGGACTACGACCTCTGGGTGGGGGACGAGGGCTGGGACCTCGACTACTACCTGCACGAGAACCCCGAGCTCAAGCGCGCGCCCTACGCCTTCATCACCGACTTCATCGGCATGCTCCCGATGCGCGAGGACCCGGCCTCGGCGGAGTTCAAGCGTGCCTGGGAGAAGAACGCGGAGAACATCGATCACCTGCGCCTGCACCCCGACGTGCGCGACCTGTCGCTCCTGGTGGGCGACGCGGAGGACGTGCTGGACCGCGAGTTCGGCCCGGAGCTGCCAAACATGCGCCAGTGGGCGCGGGAGCACTTCGGGTTCTCGGGCTACACGTATCACTTCGACCCGGCCG
>JAUYMC010000090.1 GCA_030699545.1 Gemmatimonadales bacterium
CTGGCGCTGGCGCTGTGCATGGCGAGCGCCGCCGGCGCCGCGGCCCAGGACTCGACCTCCGCGATTCCGCCCCTGCCGCCTATCTCGCCGCCCCACCCGGCGGTGAACTTCCCCACCGGCGAACGCCTCACGTTCCAGGCCAAGTACGGCCTGTTCAACGTCGGCACCGCGGTCATGGAAGTCATGGGCATCGATACGGTGCGCGGGATCGAGACGGTCCACATCCAGTTTCGTATCTCGGGCGGCGCGCTCTGGTATCACCTCGACCAGACGATCGAGTCGTGGGTGGGCCGCTGGGATTTTCGGTCGCGGCGCTATGTGTCCATCCAGGATGAGCGGGACCGCCACCGCGAGCGGCGCTTCGAGATCTTCCCCGACTCCGGCTTTTACCGCGAGGAGGGACGGGACACGGCGTTCGCCACCGTCCTCGAACCCCTCGACGACGCGTCCTTCCTGTATTGGGTGCGCACCCTGCCGCTCGAGATCGGCAAGCGGTACGAATACAGCCGCTATTTCCGCCCCGACCTGAATCCGGTCATCATCGAGGTGCTGGGACGGGAGCGCGTCAGCGTCGCGGGCAAGAAATGGCAGGCGGTGGTCATCCGGCCCAAGATCCCCCGCGCGCGCGGGCTCTTCGGCGAGAAGTCCGAGACCCGCATCTGGCTCTCGGACGACGAGCGCCGGATCGTGCTCGCGATCCAGTCGAACTTTTCATTCGGCCAGGTCACACTCAAGCTCAAGGAGTTCGTCATCCCGGAGCAGCCATGACCGATCAGCGCGAAGCGGACTTCTCCAAGCTCAGGACCGTTCCCGTCGCCCACCGTCGCAACAAAGTCGACCCTTCCCTCCTGGGTCACGCTCCGCAGACCGGCGATACGTCGTTCGCGGCGTTCTGGCGCGCGCTACCGTCGATCCTCGCCGCGCAGGACCTGCGCTACGTGGTGGACCAGATCGTCGCCGCCACCGGCAAGCGCGCGGTGGTGGCGATGCTCGGCGGCCATGTCATCAAGGTCGGGCTGGGACCGCTGCTGATCGCGCTGATGCGCCGGGGCGCGATCACGCACGTCGCGATGAATGGCAGCGCGGCGATCCACGACTTTGAGCTCGCGGCGTACGGCGGCACGAGCGAAGACGTGGCCGCGGGACTCGGTGACGGCACGTTCGGCATGGCGGAGGAAACCGGCCGGGACATGAACGGCGCGCTGGCGCGCGGTGCGGCGGAGCACCGGGGCGCGGGCGAGGCGCTCGCGGAATACCTGCGCGAGCGCGCCGATCTCCCCGGGCGCGAGGTCTCGGTGCTGGCCGCCGCGGCGGAGCTGGGCATCCCGGTCACCGTGCATGCCGCGATCGGCGCCGAGATCACACACCAGCATCCCTCGGCGGACGGCGCGGTGCTCGGCGCCACGAGTCATCGCGACTTCAAGCGGCTCGCGGGCGCGCTGACCGCACTGCACGACGGCGGCGTCGTCCTCAACCTCGGCAGCGCCGTCATGATGCCGGAAGTCTTTCTGAAGGCGCTCACCATCGCGCGCAACCTGAACGGCGGCACACCCAAGAACTTTACCGCCGTCGATTGTGACATGCAGCGCCATTACCGCCCGCGTGTCAACGTCGTCGAGCGACCCACGCTGGCCGGAGGCCGCGGCATCCAGCTGACCGGCCATCACGAGATCCTGTTTCCGCTGATCGCCTGGGCGGTGCTCACGCGACTGGCGGCGCGGTAGGGCGCACATGGTGCGCGCTCCGGTCGCGCTGACGGCTGCGCTGGTCCTGGGCGGGTGCGCGGCGCGCGGGCCGGCCCCCGCCGCCGTTGCCGCGGGCACGCCCGATGACATCCAGACGCTGGTGCGCCAGGCGCTGATCCTCGACGCGGCCGGCGACCGTGCCGCCGATACCCTGTACAGCGCTGATGCGATCGTCGTGGGCAATGCGCGCGTCCGGTTCGCCGCCCCGCGCTTTGCGGGCATCAGCTACGGCGGGCGGGTCACGATCGCCGCGGCGACGGTGACGGTGGAAGGCCGGTTCGCCTGGGTGATGCTGGACTACCGGTGGGTCAGCGCTGGAGCGGCGGGTGCTCCCACGCGCGCCGAGGCGGGACGCGCGACGTTTGTCTGCGAGCGGCGGTTAGGAGATGACGCGGAGGGCAGCAGCTGGAAGATCGTGCATGCGCACTCCAGCCAGCTGCTGCCCTGGGACCGTTAAGCGTCCGCGGGACGACCTTTGATCATGTCGCGCAAGCGGTCCGCCGTGCGAGGACTCACGAGCCGCAGGCCGAGGTAGCAGAGGAAGCCGATGGCCGCGAGCCAGAGGAGTTTGGCGGCGATGCCGACGACGAAGCCGAACAGGCTCAGCACGATCGTCAGCGCGAACCACGCCACGACCGCCAGCAGCGCAAAGCCGAGGATGCTCCGAAACATGGGTGTCTCCCCTCCAGGGAATCCGGTACGTCCGTAACCGCGGCGTACGCCTCAATGTCGCACAAAGTTTCGTCCTGTGAAGTCGTCATCGCGGGCGGCGGGGCGATCGGCGCGGCGTGCGCCCGCGCCGCGGCGCTCCACGGGCTCCGCACCATCGTGTGCGAGCCCGGCCCCGACCCCGCCGCGGCCACCGCCGCCTCCGCGGGCATGCTCGCCGCCCAGGTCGAATCGGCCGATGATCCGCTGCGCGCCCTCGCCGTCCGCGCCCGCGACCGCTACGACCTCCTGGCGCCCGCGCTGCGCGAGACGACGGGCATCGATATCGGCCTGTGGCGCGACGGCATCGCCTGGGTCGCATTCGACGAGACCCGCGCCGCCGCGCTCCAGACCATCGTGGCCGAGCAGCGGCAGGCGGGGTTGCGCTGCGACTGGCTCGACGCCGCCGAGCTGGCCGCGCGGTTTCCGGGAGCCGCGCCGTGCGTCGGCGCCCTGTTCGCGCCTGAAGACGGCGCGATCGACGCCCCCGCGCTCGGTCGCGGCCTCCTTGCCGATGCGCGGCGACTGGGCGTCGAGGTCCGCCCCGAGCCGGTGCGCAACATCGTGATCACGGGCGATCGGGCCGGCGGCGTCGAAACACCCGGAGGAACGATCGACGCACACCACGTGATCATTGCGGCCGGCCC
>JAUYMC010000098.1 GCA_030699545.1 Gemmatimonadales bacterium
CCGCTTGATCTCCTCGACGTTGATCCCGACTTCCTTGCCCGTGAGCTGGGCCAGCTCATCGCGCAGCTTGTCCACTTCGGCGCCGCGCTTGCCGATCACCACGCCGGGCCGCCCGGTGTGCACCGTCACCGTCACCTTGCCGGGCTTGCGCTCGATGTGCACATCGGCGATCGCCGCGTGGCTGAGCCGCGTCTTCAGATACTTCCGGATCAGCTCGTCTTCCTTGAGCAGCTCGGGGAAGTTGTGGTGCGCATAGTAGCGCGAGCGCCACTGCTTGACGATGCCCAGCCGGAACCCATAGGGATGCGTTTTCTGACCCACTTACGTGCTCGCTTTCTTAGCCCGCTTGGTCGCCTTCTTTTTAGGCGCCTTGGCTGACGCTCTTGCGCGCGGCTTGCGCTGCTTCTTCTGTTCTCTTGGAGCTTCCGCCGCCGGACGTGATGCCACCGTGGGCGCAACGGGGGCTTCAGCCCCCGCTACCCGGATCTCGACATGGCTCGTGCGCTTCAGGATCGGCGTGGCGCGGCCCATGGCCGCGGCCGTGAACCGCTTCAGCGTCGCGCCCTCGTTGACGACGGCGTAGCTCACGCGCAACGCGTCGGGATCGAACGCCGTGTTGTCCCGCTGCGCCGCCTGCTGCGCGTTGGCGACGGCCGACTTGAGCACCTTATGGATCTGCCGCGCCGCCCGCTTCTTGGAGAAGCGGAGAATCGCGTCGGCTTCCGGCACGGCGCGGCCCCGGATCAGATCGATCACGAGCCGCATCTTGCGCGGCGACTGGCGAACGGCGTATTGAATCGCTCGAGCTTCCATGCGCTACGCCTTGGCCGGCGCGGCCGGGGCTTCAGCTTCCTTCTCGGAGGCCGACCCCTTGGCGCTGTGGCCGCGGAACAACCGCGTCGCCGCGAACTCGCCCAGCTTGTGGCCCACCATGTTCTCGGTCACGTATACCGGGATGAACTTGTTCCCGTTATGCACGGCGAGGGTATGGCCCACGAAGTCGGGGGTGATCGTGCTGCGGCGCGACCACGTCTTGAACACCTTCTTCTCGTTCCGCTCGTTGAGGGCGCGAATCTTCACGAGGAGCGACTCCTCGACGTACGGCCCCTTCTTGACGCTGCGTCCCATTACTGCGTCGCCCTTCCGCGCTTGCGACCGCGCACGATGAGTTTGGTCGACTTCTTCTTCTTGTGGCGCGTCTTCTTGCCCTCGACCTTGCCCCAGGGGGAGGTCGGCGGCCGGCCACCCGACGACTTCCCTTCCCCGCCGCCCAGCGGGTGATCCACGGGGTTCATCGCCACGCCGCGCACCCGCGGCATCCGGCCGAGCCAGCGGCTCTTCCCCGCCTTGCCGACCGACAGCAGCTCGTGCTCGGCGTTGCCCACCTCCCCGATCGTGGCCAGGCACTCGCCGCGGACCATGCGCATTTCGGTCGAGCGCAGCCGCAGCGTGACGTAGTTGCCTTCCTTGGCGACGACCTGCGCGCTCGTGCCCGCGCCGCGGCACAGCTGGCCGCCGCGGCCGATCTTCAGCTCCACGTTGTGCACCGCGGTCCCGAGCGGAATCTCGAACAGCGGCATCGCGTTGCCGACGCGGATGTCGGAGCCCGGCCCGGACACGACCGTGTCGCCCACCGTGATGCCCTTGGGCGCCAGCATGTAGCGCTTCTCGCCGTCGGTGTAGTACAGCAGGGCGATGCGCGCCGTCCGGTTCGGATCGTATTCCACCGAAGCGACGCGCGCGGGAATCCCGTACTTGTCGCGCCGGAAGTCGATGCGCCGGTACTGCCGCTTGTGCCCGCCCCCCTGCCACCGGTTGGTGATGTGGCCCTGGTTGTTCCGCCCGCCCGTCCGCTTCAGCGGCTCGAGCAGGGACTTCTCCGGCTCCGACTTCGTGATTTCGGCGAAGTCGGAGACCGAGCGGAACCGCGTGGCCGGTGTCATCGGCCGGAACTGTCGAATGCCCATATCAGCCCTCGAAGACCTCGATGGCGTCGCCCTCTTTGAGGGTGACGATCGCTTTCTTCCACGATGGCCGCCGTCCGACGTACCGCCCGTACGTGCGCCGCTTGGCGCGCACGACCATGGTCCGGACGGCCGTCACGGAGACCTTGAACAACGTCTCGATCGCCGCCTTGATCTGCGGCTTGGTGGCGTCGAGATGGACGCGAAAGGCGTACTCCTTGCGCGCGCCGTAGGACGCGGACGATTTCTCGGTCACCACGGGCCGCACGATCGTCTCGTGGAGCTCAGGCATCGTCGCTCTCCCCCGCCTCCGGCGTGGCCGGGCCGCGCTCCGCCTGGTCCAGCGCCCCCAGCTCCACGATCACCGCCTGCGCCCAGAGAATCTCGTAGGCCGTCGCATCGGCGAAGCGCATGATGCGCACGCCGGGGATGTTGCGGCCCGAGAGGTACACGTGGTGATTGCCCTCGGGCGCGGCCGTCAGCACCAGCGTCTTCTTGCCCGTGGCGCCCACCTTGCCGAGCAGCGCCGCGAAGTCCTTCGTACTGGGCTTTTCGTAGGACAACGCGTCCACCACGACGAGCGCGCCTTCGCGGGCGCGCGCGTTCAGCGCCGACTTCTTGGCGAGCTGGCGCATCTTCTTCGGGATCCCGAGGCGATAGCTCCGGGGATGCGGCCCGAAGACGATGCCGCCGTGCCGCCAGTGCGGGGCGCGCGTCGACCCCTGCCGGGCCCGGCCGGTCCCCTTCTGCCGCCACGGCTTCTGGTTGCCGCCCGAGACCTCGCTGCGGGTCTTGGTGTCGTGCGTGCCCTGCCGCTGGTTGGACAGGTACGTGATGACCGCGCGGTGCAGCACGTCCTCGTTGACCGTGCCGTCGAACAGCGCTGCCGGCAGGGCTACCGCCTTCTTGCTGGCGCCCGCCGCCGAATAGTGCGGAGCCTCAATCATGGCGACTCGGCCCTCCCTGTTTGCGGATGGTCACCAGGCCGTTCATCGACCCCGGCACGGAGCCCCGCACAAACAGCAGATTCCGCTCGGCGTCCACCTTCACGACGCGCAGGCCGAGCTCGGTGAAATTGCGCGCGCCCATATGCCCGGGCATGCGCTTGCCCTTGATGACCCGCGACGGGTCGGTCCC
>JAUYMC010000107.1 GCA_030699545.1 Gemmatimonadales bacterium
GCACGCCGCCGAGTGGGCGTCGCCGTTCGGACTGGTCGGCCTGCTCGCCGCCGGGGAAGCGGCGGGGCGGCGCGGCGCCGGCGGCGCGGAGCGGCCGCTGCTCACGGCCCCCGCGAATCCCGACGTCGCGAGCTACTGGGCGCGCGCCGGGTTCTTCCGGGAAGCGGCCGAGCTGTTCGAGATCCACGGCAAGGTCCCCAAGGTGAAACCCGCAACGGAGAGCGAGGTGTTGCTCCCGGTGACGCCGGTGCGCGCCGCCGAAGACGTGCACGCCGTCGTGAGCACGATTCAACAGCGGGCCTCGGCGATTCTGTCGTCGGAATTGGGGCTCGATCCGAAGGCCACGATGGGCTTCGCTATGGCGCTTTCGGAATCCTGTCAGAATATTGTAGAGCACGCCGGCACGGGCGGGTGGGTAGCCGTGCAGGCGTACAACTGGCGGCGCAAGCTGGCGCGCCGGGTGGTCGTGATCGCGGTGGCCGACGCGGGGGTGGGGTTCCGGCACTCGCTCGAGCCGACGCAGGCGAAGCGGTTCGGGGAGCGCTGGGGCGACGCGGCGGCGCTCGAGGCGGCGCTGATTCAGGGCGTGAGCCGGTTCCGCGATCCGGGCCGGGGGCAGGGCCTGGCGGGAATCCGTCGCTACCTCGCCCGCTGGGAGGGGAAGATCGCGATTCGCAGCGGCACCGCGCGCATCGCCATCGTGCCCCGCTGGGATGACGACGTGCCGCTGAAGGACGGGCTGCCGCCGTTTCCAGGGTCGCAAGTGCTCCTCATCATCCCGGAGCAGCAGACTTCCGGAGGTTCCGCAAAGCCGTGATCCAGCACATCAAGATCCAGGAAGTGCTGCAGCAGTCGATCGCCGGGTTCTACACCGACCTCGTCACGCGGCCCACGGGCCGCGCGGTGCGGGAGAACATCGAGCGCGACCTGCTCAGCGATACCATCGCCGTCATGGACTTCACGGGCGTCGGCTGTCTCGACTATTCCTGCGCCGACGAGATCGTGGCGAAGCTGCTGCGCGCGACCGTTCGGGTGCTGCTGCTGCGCGGCACCAGCGACGCGCATCGCGACGCGATCGAGCCCGTGTTGCAGGGCCACGGCCTGGCGGCCTTTCTCGAGCGCGCCGACGGCACGCTCGAAGTGCTGGGAGCGCGGGAGCCCGCGGCGACGCTGCTGGACGAGCTCGTCGCCCAGCGCATCGCCGCGCGCACGCCGGGAGGTTCCATCGCGCTGACCGCGGCGTGAAACGCCGCCGGCTGGGCCTGTCCACCCGCGCCATCCACGGCGACGGGAAGAAGCGCGCCGACTGGACCGCCGTGGCCCCCCCACTGTACCAGAGCGCCACCTTCACCAACCCCGTGGGCTCGTCGGCCGAAGTCCTCTACACCCGCTACGGCAACAATCCCAATCAGGTGGACATCGGCCGCCGGCTGGCGCTCCTCGAGGGCGCCGATGCGGCGCTGTTCGTGGCCAGCGGAATGGGCGCGGCGGCCCTCGCGCACCTGGCGGTGCTGCGGCCCGGCGACCACCTGCTGTCGAGCGAATGGATCTACGGCGGCGTCCACCGCCTGTTCACGCAGGAGTTCGGGCGCCTGGGCATCGACGTCTCGTTCGTGAATCCCACGGAGTCGCGGACCTGGAAGCGCGCGATGCGCAAGACGACGCGGGCGCTGTTCGTGGAGACCCCCACCAACCCCCTGATGCGGGTGATCGATCTCGAGCCGATCGCCACGCTGTGCAAGGCCGAGGGGCTCGCCTTGATCGTGGACTCCACGTTCGCGAGCCCCATGAATCTCCGGCCGCTCGAGCACGGCGCGGACATCGTCATTCACTCCGCCACCAAGTACCTCAATGGCCACACCGACGTCATCGCGGGCGCGGTGGCCGGCACCGAGCAGGTCGTCGAAGAGGTCCGCCGCCTGATGCAGGTGTGGGGCCAGGCGATCGACCCCTTTGCCGCCTGGCTGATCGACCGCGGCCTCCGCACGCTGGCCGTGCGGGTGGCGCGGCACAACGCCACCGGGCTCGCGGTGGCGGAGTGGTGCGCCAAACAGGACGCGATCACGCGCGTCCACTACCCCGGACTGCCCTCGCACCCCGATCACGGGCTGGCGCGACGCCAGCTGGGCGGGTTCGGCGGCATGCTGGGCATCGAGCTCAACGGCGGCGTCCGGGCCGCGGAACGGTTCCTCTCGGCGCTGACGCTGGCGGCGCACGCCCCCAGTCTGGGCGGCGTAGAAACGCTCGTCTCCGAGCCGCGGTTGACGTCGCACGCCTCCCTCACCGTCGCGCAGCGCGCGCAGGCGGGCATCCCCGACGGGTTCATTCGGTGCTCGCTGGGCCTCGAGGATGCCGACGACCTGATCGCGGACTTCGCCCAGGCATTGGCGCGGCCCTAAGTGATCAAGTTCACGAACGTCTTCAAGGCATTCCCCAAGGGCGGCCTCGCGCTCAAGGACGTGTCCTTTCACATCGCCAAGGGGGAGTTCGCCTTCCTGACCGGCCATTCGGGCGCCGGCAAGTCCACGGTGCTCAAGCTGATCTACGCCGACGAGCGGCCGACGTCGGGGGAAGTGCGGGTTTCGGGTCACGGGATCACGGACATGCGCCCGCGCGACGTGCCGCTGCTGCGGCGGCGTCTGGGCATCGTCTTCCAGGATTTCCGCCTGCTCGAAGACCGCACCGCCGAGGAGAACGTGGGGTTCGCGCTGGAGGTGACGGCCGCGCGGCAGTCGACGATCGCCGCCCGCGTGATGCGGGTGCTGACCCAGGTGGGGCTGGCCGCCAAGGCGCAGGCGTATCCGCGGGAGCTGTCGGGCGGGGAACAGCAGCGCGTGGCGATCGCCCGGGCGCTCGTGAACGAGCCGACGGTGTTCCTCGCCGACGAACCGACCGGCAACCTCGATGAGCGCGCCACGCGCGGCGTCTTCCAGCTGCTGCGCGACATCAACGCCAGCGGGACGGCGGTGGTGATGGCCACGCACGATCTCGATCTCGTGCGCCAGGCGCCCTACCGCGTGATCGAGCTGCAGGAGGGCGCGCTGGTGTACGATTCCGCCGTGGACGAACCCCGCGACCAGGCGGCCGCGCCATGAACCTCGTGGTCCGCGAAGCCTTTCGCACGTTCAAGCGCGCGCCGCTCCTCTCCGCGCTGTCGGTCACCACGATCGCGTTCTCCCTGTTCGTGCTGGGGCTGTTCGGCCTCGTCGTGGTCAATCTCCAGGACGCGCTGCGCCGTGTGGAGGAGCGGGTCGAGATCGTCGCGTATCTGCTGCCCGGGACTCCTATCGAGCCGGTGACGATCGGGCTGAAGGACATCGAAGCGTTTCCCGAAGTCCAGGCGGCCACGTATGTCTCCGAGGATCAGGCGCTCGCCCGCGCGCGCGCCGAGCTGGTGGAGTTCCGCGACGTGCTGCGCGAGCTCGAGCGCAATCCCCTGCCCGCGTCGGTGGAAGTGAAGCTCAAGCCCGGATTCCGCGACACCGAGCACGTCAGCGCCGTGGCGGAGCGGCTGCTCGGCTTCGGCTTCGTCGATGACGTGCGCTTCGGGCGCGACTGGATCGAAAAGCTGGACCGGCTCCGCCAGCTCGCGGGGGCCGTGGCCATCGTGGTCGGCGTCGCGTTCGCCGTCGTGGCCGTCATCATCATCGGGACGACGATCCGGATGACGGTGCTGCAACGCAGCCGTGAGATCGCCATCATGCGTCTGGTCGGCGCGACCGACGGGTTCATCCGCCGGCCGTTTCTGCTCCAGGGCGCGCTCAAGGGGCTGCTGGGCGGCACGGTCGCGATCGCGCTCTCGTTTGCCGCCTATGCCGTCGTGGACCGCTATCTCGAGATCCACGCGACGTTCTTCAGCTACGAGCAGGCGGCGGTGATCATCGGGTTTGGCGCACTGATCGGGCTCATCGGCAGCGCGACGAGCGTCGGCCGGCACTTGAGGCGGGTATGACCAGACGGGGAATGGGGAATGGGGAATGGCTTGCATTCGCGCTGGTTTGCGCGACCATTCCCCTGTCCCCATTCCCTCTTTTCGGTCAGCGCCCCACGTATCAACAGCAGATGCAGGAGAACCAGCGCCGCCTCGAGGGCATTCGCCGGGAGCGCTCCGAAGTCGAGCAGGAGCTCGCCCGCCTCCGCACGGCGGCCCACTCGCTCACCGACGAAATCGCGAACATCGAGCGCCAGAAGCAGACGACCAACCGCATCGTCAACGAGCTCGACCGGCAGATCTCGGGCCTCGGCGGGCAGATCGACCATATCACCGTCGATCTGCTGATCGCCCAGGATGCGCTGCTCGAGAAACGGGCGGTGCTCGAGCGGCGGCTCGTGGATATTCACAAGCGGGGGCCGCTGTACAGCTGGCAGGTGTTGCTCGCCGCCGAGAGCTTCGGCGACCTGCTGTCGCGCTACAAGTATCTCTACCTGGTGAGCCGGCAGGACCGGCTGCTCACCAACGACATGCACAAGCTGCGCGACCGCGTGGCGCGGCAGCGCCAGCTGCTGGTCGATGCGCGCGAAACGCTGGCGCGGCGCCGGCGCGAGCGCACCGACGAGCTGGACCGGTTCATGACGCTGGAACGCCGGCGCCAGACGAGCCTTCAGGAAACCCGGCGCAGCGCGCGCCAGGCGGAGCAGCGGTTGTCACGGCTCGAGCGGGACGAGCGCAGTCTCAACGACCGGATCGAAGGGTTGGAGCGGGCCCGCCGCGAAGCGGAAGCCCGCGGCGTCGCCACCGCCGCCGGGGCGATCAGCACCGCCGATCTGGGCGGGCTCGACTGGCCGGTCGCGGGCGCGATCATCTATCCTTTCGGCACCACCACCGGCCCGAACAACACGCGCATCCCGCGTCACGGCATCGGCATCCGGGCGGCGGTCGGGACGCCCGTCCGCGCCGTCGCCTCCGGCACGGTCAGTCTCGCGGGGCCGCTCGGCCTGTATCTCACCTCCGTGCTGATCGATCACGGCGGCGGCTACTACACCTTCTACGCGTACCTGAACGACGCCACCGTCCGGCAGAATGAGCGGGTCACCCGGGGCCAGATCCTGGGCCACGTCGGGGGCGAATCGAGCGACGAGGGCCCGCACCTCCATTTCGAGATTCGCGGGCAAGGCGGGATCGCGCTCGATCCCGGAAACTGGCTCCGTGCTCGAGGTCCCGCTCCCCGTCCCCGCGTTCCCCGCCGCTGAGCGGCTGTGCCCCGGATTGTTGTTTTTCTCCTGCTGGTCGCCGCCTGTGCAAACCAGTCCACAACGCTCACGCTCGCGGGCACCATCGAGATCCGTGAAGCGCGGATCGCACCGCTCGCCGCCGGCCGGCTGGTGCGGCTGCTCACGGACGAAGGCGATACGGTGCGGGCGGGCGATACCGTCGCGATTCTCGAGCAGCCGGGACTGGCGGAGCTGATCGACCAGCGGCGCGCGCAGGCGCAAGCCGCGGCGTCGCGGACCGCCGAGGTCGCCGCCGCGGTGGCCGACAGCGTGCGGGCGGCGGGCGACCTCGCGCGCGTCCGGACGTTGCGTACGCAGGGCGCCGCCTCGGAGCAGGAGTTCGAGCGGCTCGAAAGTGTGGCCGCCGCTGCGGCGGCGCGCGTCGAGACCACGCGGGCTGCGCTGCGCGAGTCGCAGGCGGCGCGCGCCGCCCTCGCCGCCACGGAAGCCATCCGCGACCAGCTGACGCTGCGCGCGCCCGCCAGCGGGGTGGTGTTGACCCGGTTCGCCGAGCCGGGCGAGGCGCTGACCGCCGGGATGCCCGTCGTGTCGATCGGATTGGTGCAGGCGCCCTGGATCCGGGCCTACGTGGGGCAGGAATTCATCGCGCACCTCAAGATCGGCCAGGACGTCCGCGTCCGGGTGGACGGCTACCCCGACACGACGTTCGCCGGCCGGGTGAGCGAGATCGCGACTCGCGCGGAGTTCACCCCGCGCGCGGCGCTGACGGAGCGCGAGCGCGCCGACCTCGTCTTCGGCATTCGCATCGCGATCGACGATGCCGGCGGCCGCCTCAAAGCCGGCATGCCCGTCGAGGTGGACATCCCGCTGTTGCCGTGACTCCGGCGGCCCTCGCGGTCCAGACCCGCCATCTGACGCGCCGCTTCGGCGCGATCACGGCGGTGCGCGACCTCACCCTCGACATCGCGCAAGGCGAGGTCTTCGGTCTCCTCGGTCCCAACGGCTCCGGCAAGACGACGACCATCCGCATGCTGTGCGGCCTGCTCGAGCCTTCCGCAGGCACGGCGGCCATCGCGGGGGTGGAAGTCACCGAGGCGCCCGATCAGATCAAGGAGCGGATCGGGTACATGTCGCAGAGGTTCGGCCTCTACGAAGACCTCACCGTCGCCGAGAACCTCGACTTCTACGGCGGGATCTATGGGCTCGAGCGAGCGGGCCGGCGCGGCCGCATCGCGGAAGTCGTGGCGTTTCTCGGTCTCGACCGACGCCTCGGCCAGCTGGCGGGCACGTTGTCCGGCGGCTGGAAGCAACGGCTGGCGCTGGCGTGCGCGTTGATGCACCGCCCCGCCGTGCTGTTTCTCGACGAGCCGACCGCCGGCGTGGACCCCGCCGCCCGGCGCGGCTTCTGGCGCACGATTCACGCGCTCGCGCGTGAGGGCACGACGATCATCGTGACGACGCACTACATGGACGAGGCGGAGCAATGCGGGCGCCTCGCCATGATGAGCCAGGGACACCTGATCGCGCTCGGGACGCCGGCGGAGGTCGTGGCGCAGGTGGGCGGGGGCGGACGGAGCCTGGAGGATGCCTTCGTCATCCTCCAGGAGCGGGACGAGCGCCGGCCGTGAAGCGCTTCGGCCCGATGTTCCGCAAGGAGTTCGTGCAGATGCGCCGCGACCGCCTCACGCTCGGCATCATGGTGGGCATCCCGGTGATTCAGCTGCTGCTGTTCGGCTTCGCGATTCAGACCGACGTGCGCAACATCCCGACGGTCGTGCTCGACCAATCGCGCACGCCCGAAAGCCGCGATGTCATCGCCGCATTCCAGAACACCGGCAACTTCCGGATCGTGGGCCAGGTGAACGGGCGCCCCGAGCTCGACGCGGCGCTGGCCCGGGGCGTGGCGCAGGCGGGGATCGTCGTGCCGGAGGATTACCCGCGCGAACTCGCGCGCGGCACGACCGCCACGATCCAGGTCATCGTCGACGCGTCCGATCCGCTGTCCTCGCAGGCGGCGCTCGCGGCCGCGGCCGGCGTCGCGCAGATCCGGAACCTCGCGATTCTCTCGGCCGCGGCCGGACACCGCACGCTGCCCGTCGAAGTGCGCGTGCGGCCGCGCTACAACCCGGGGCTGCGCAGCCCCAACTACATCGTGCCCGGTCTCGTCGGCGTCATCCTGACGATCACCATGGTGCTCGTCACCTCGATGGCGATCGTGCGCGAGCGCGAGCGCGGGACGCTCGAGCAGCTCATCGTCACCCCCATCACCAGGACCGAGCTGATGCTGGGGAAGATCGCGCCGTATGTAGGCGTGGGGTTGGTCCAGATGACGACCGTGCTATTGCTGGGCCGCTTTGTCTTCGACGTCCCGCTCACCGGCAATGTCCCGCTGCTCTACGGCATCGCGCTGCTCTTCGTGGTGGCGAGCCTGGCGCTCGGGTTGTTCGTGTCCACGCTGGTCCGCACCCAACAGCAGGCGATGCAGGCCAGCTTCTTTTTTGTGCTGCCCAACATCCTGCTCTCGGGATTCATGTTTCCGCGGCAGGCGATGCCGGTCGTGTTCCAGTGGCTCGGCGCCCTCCTGCCGCTGACGCATTTCCTGCAGGTGTTGCGCGGCATTCTCCTGAAGGGCGTCGGGATCGCGGAGCTGTGGCCCCAGGTGGGGATCCTGGCGGTCTTCGCGGCCGGACTGATCGTCCTCGCCGTGCGCCGCTTCCATAAAACGCTCGACTAGGTTCGCGCCCCCGGGGTATAGTTCCCCGATGGGCCCCCCCTCCCTCGCCCCCGAAACCCGTGAGCAGCGGCGCCGGATGGTGTTTCGCCACCTGGGGGGGCGTGGCGTCCGGGACCGCCGCGTGCTTGCGGCCATGGCCTGGCTGCCGCGCGAGTGGTTCCTGCCGCCGGGGCTCGCGGCGGAGGCCTACAGCGACGCCCCCCTCCCCATCGGCAGCGGCCAGACGATCTCGCAGCCATACGTCGTCGCCCTGATGACGGAGAATCTGCACCTCCGGCGCGGCGACCGGGTACTCGAGATCGGCACGGGATCGGGCTACCAGACGGCCGTGCTCGCGCGACTCGCCGCGGAAGTATTCACGATCGAGCGGCTGCCGGATCTGCTGGTGGAGGCGGAGGAGCGGTTCCGCCGCCTCCACCTGACCAACATCCGGACGCGCCACGGTGACGGCGCCGCCGGATGGCCGGAGGCGGCGCCGTTCGACGCGATCGTGGTGACGGCGGCGGCCCCGCGCGTGCCGGAGCCGCTCACGGCGCAGCTCGCGCCCGGCGGGCGGCTCGTGATTCCCGTCGGCGACCTCGCCGCGCAGGAGCTGATGATCCTGGAGCGCGGCGCCGCGGGAGACGCGCTCGCGCAACGTCAGGCCGGCGGCGTGCGCTTCGTGCCGCTCATCTCCCGCCACGCATTTACCGACGAACGGTGACGGTCACCGGCGCGGGGCTGCTCGGGGCCCATGTGTCGAGTCGCGGCGGCGTGGCGGAGAGTCCGGCGCGCGGAGCGGCGCTGCGCGCCACGGCCATCCAACTGTTCACCAAGACCCCGAATCAGTGGCGCGAGCCGTCGCTGACGTCGGGGACCGTGGAGGCGTTCCGGGCCGAGGTCGCGCGGGCCGGCCTGCGCGCCGTGGTGGCGCACGATTCCTACCTGATCAATCTCGCCTCGCCCGACGACGCGCTTCGCAGGCGCAGCATGCAGAGCTTCGAGGCGGAGCTGACGCGGTGCCGGGCGCTGGGCATTCCCTGGGTCGTGTCGCACCCCGGTAACTTCATCGACGACCGCGCCGCCGGCCTCGAGCGCAACGCGCGCGCCTATGCCGAGTGTCTGGCGTCAGTCCCCGACGTGGGCGTCCTCATCGAGGGGACCGCGGGGTGCGGCACGGCGCTGGGGTCGCGCTTCGAGGAGCTGCGCGACTTGCGCCAGGCGATGCCCCCGGCCGTGCGGGGCCGGGTGGGGTTCTGCCTCGACACGGCGCATCTGCACGCCGTGGGGTATGACTTGGCGCTGATCGAGGGAGTCTGGGACGAGTTTGACCGGCTCGTGGGCCTGGACCACCTGAAGTGCTTGCATCTCAACGATTCCCGGGTGGGGCGCGGGTCGCAGGTGGACCGCCACGAGTGGATCGGGGAGGGGCAAATCGGGGCCGAGCCGTTTCGCCGGATCATGCGGGATCCGCGACTCGCCTCCATCATTAAGATTATCGAGACGCCCAAGCGGGACGACCCGCTGCGGCACGATCGGCGCATGTTGCGGCGGCTGCGCGCCTACGCGCGCGGAGGCATCCGGATGGCTCGAACCTCATGAAGCGCGGCTGGGCGGCACTGCTCCTGACCCTGCAAGCCATCGGGAGTGGCGCGGTGACGCTGGCGCACGCCCGGGACGTCCTCGACGCCCCGGCGGCACTCGAAGCGGCGCACGACGGCAACTGTCCCGTTCTGCACGATGGCCCGCGCTGCGCGCTCTGCCAGTACGCCGGTGTCCGCGTCGTCCCGCAGCAGGCGGTGGTGTGGGTGGCGCCGACCCCCGCGCGCACGCCGGTCGTATGGATCGAGCGCGCCGTGGCGTCACCGGCCTCGATCTGGTGGACGCCTCCCTCGCGCGCTCCCCCGCTGACGATCTCCTGATGATCGGCGCCTGACGGCGCCTTCGCCCACGCTGTTCAGTGGTCACAACAGGAGGTCATATGTACCGCACAGTGTTTGCGGCGCTGGTGTGCGCCGCGACGTTGGCTTCACCCGGCATCGCGCAGCAAGCGGCGCCATCGCAGCGGCAGGTGGATTCATTGACGGCGGAGATCGGCGCGTTGCGCACCCGCCTCGACAGCGTGATTGCCGCACTACGGCCCGGCGCCCAGCGCGTGGCCGCGCCCGCGGGCGTTGATGAGCTGGCGCGGCTGCGCGCGGCGGCCGCGAACGTCACCGGCCGCGACACGACGCAGCGCGCAGACACGACGGCACCACGATTCGTGGGCCGGGACCGGAACCTGTCGCAGCTCAATCCCGAAATCAGCGTGACCGGGAACCTGCACGGCACGATCCAGACGGAGGGGGAACAACGCGACAACGTGGAGTTACACGAAGTCGAGTTCAGCTTTCAAGCCGCGCTCGACCCGTACTCGTACACGAAGATCTTCGTGGGGCTGCACGAGGGCGAGATCGAGATCGAGGAAGGCTACTTCTATTACACGGGGTTTCCCTACCGCCTGCGGCTGGATGTCGGCGTCTTCCGCCAACAGGTCGGCGAGCTGAATCGCTGGCACCTGCACGCCGTGCCGGAGACGGAGTATCCGCTCGTCCTCACCACCTTCCTCGGCGAGGAGGGGCTCGCCGGCGCGGGCGCCTCGCTGTATCGGGCGTTTGGCGGTCTGGGCACGCACGAGCTGTACGGGCAGGTCACCGCCGGCGCGAACGACGTGCTGTTCGAGGGCGGGAATCGGCCCTCGTACCTCGTGCGCCTGAACAACTTCTGGCAGCTCGGCCGGGCGACCTACATGCAGCTCGGCGCCACCGGCATCTACGGCACGAATCCGGATACGGCGCTCAAGACGACGCTCGGCGGTGTGGATTTTCGCTTCACCTGGCGCCCGCCGGCCCGCGCGCTGTATCGCGACTGGACGATCCGCGCCGAGGCATACCGGCTGAAGAAGGAGCGCGGCGGCAGCGGCGCGGCCCGCTACGGCGGCTTCGTGGGTACGACGTACAAGCTGGGGCGGCGCTGGATCGCCGGCGCCCGGTACGACTACGTCGAAGTGCCGGAAGGCGCGAACGAGATTACCCGTCAGGTCGTCCCATCGCTCACCTGGTGGCAGAGTGAATGGGTGTTCCTGCGCGCCGAATTCGCGCGGCGGCTCACGCCGGCGGGCGGCGGCGAACGCAATCGCCTGGTCCTGCAGGCCGTCTGGGCCATGGGCCCCCACAAGCACGAGACGTACTGACATGCTCACCCTCATCGCGCTTCTCCTCGGCACGGCGGCCGATTCGCAGACGCCGGCACCCGTCAAGGTCGTCACGTCGCTCACCACCTACGCGGCCATCGCCCGGGAGATCGTCGGCGAGCGCGGGCGTGTGACCTCGATCGCCACCGGCGACGAGAACCCGCACTTTGTGCAGCCCCGGCCGAGCTTCGTGCCGTTGCTCGCGAGCGCCGACGTGTTCGTGACGACGGGACTGGATCTGGAGCTGTGGGTCCCCACCCTGCTCGACAAGGCGGCGAACCCGAAGGTGTCGGAAGGCGGTCCCGGATATGTCGCCGCCTGGACCGGCGTCACGCTGCGCGAAGTCCCCACGACGCTGTCGCGCGCGCAGGGCGACATCCACGTCTACGGCAATCCGCACATCTGGACCGATCCGCTCAACGCGGTGCAGATCGCGCGCAACATTCTCGCGGGCCTGCACCGCGTCTCGCCCGCCAACGCGGCGTACTTCACCACCCGCACTCGGGATTTCGAGGACCGCCTGTACCGGGCCCTGTATGGCGAAGCGCTGGTGCGCCTGCTGACGGGTCCTACGCTCGCCGACCTCGATCGCCAGGGAAAACTGTGGGACTTCCTCGCGAGCCAGCAGTATCAGGGCGCGCCGCTGTTGACGCGACTCGGCGGCTGGCTCGCGCAGGGACGGGCGATGCGCGGCGCACAGGTCGTCTGCTATCACAAGGAGTGGGACTATTTCTCGCGGGCGTTCCAGGTGACCTGCTTCGACTATATCGAGCCGAAGCCGGGGATTCCGCCGACGCCGCGGCATGTCCGAGAGCTGATCGAGGCGATGCAGGCGAAGAACATCCGGGTGCTGTTCTCCACCAATTACTATGACCATCGCCAGGTCCGGGAGATCGCCCGGCGCACGCGCGCCACGGCGGTGATTGTGCCGTCGAACGCGGAAGGCGCACCCGGCACGGCGACGTACTTCGATCTGGTGACGCTGTGGATCACCGAGCTGGCGAAGGCGTTTGCCGCGACTCGAGGAGCGTCCTGACATGCTTCAGTTCATGCTGGCGCCGTTCGTGGCCTGTATGGTTCTGGTGGCGATCCACTCCTATCTCGGCCTCCACATCATCGCGCGCGGCGTGATTTTCGTCGATCTGTCGCTCGCCCAGATGGCCGCGCTCGGCAGCGTGGTCGCCCTCCTGTACGGCGTGGCACCCGATTCCCAAACCGCATTCATCTTCTCGCTCGTGTTCACGTGCATCGGCGCCGCGGTGTTCGCGCTCACGCGGACCCGCGGCGTCGGCCGCGTCCCCCACGAGGCCATCATCGGTATCGTGTACGTGGTCGCGTCGGCCGCCGCGATCCTGGTCGCCGACAAAGCACCGCGCGGCGCCGAGGCGATCCATGACGTGCTCGAGGGATCCATCATCTGGATCACCTGGCCGACGATCCTCGCGAAGAGCGCGGCGTACGCCGCGCTGGGACTGTTGCATTTCTTCTTGCGCAAACAGTTCCTGAAGATCTCATTTCAACCAGACGAGGCCGAGCGGGAAGGCTGGAAGATCCGCCTGTGGGATTTCCTGTTCTACGTGTCGTTCGGCGTGGCGGTGACGATCTCGGTGCCCGTCGCCGGCGTCCTGCTGGTCTTCACGATGCTCGTCGTCCCGGCGGTGGTGGCGTTCCTCTTCAGCCACGACATCCGGACCATGGTGATGATCTCGTGGGGAACGGGGGCGCTCGCGTCCCTGCTGGGATTGTATGTATCGTATGTCGGTAATTTTCCCACGGGGCCGTTGATCGTATGCATGTACGGGCTGGTACTGCTGGGCGCGGGGGTGCTACGCAGACTGACCGCGCGGACCGCATGAGCGGGACGGTCCGCGGCGGGGTTATGCTCGCGGCACTGCTGGCCGCCTGGCCGTCCGGCCGTCTGGCCGCCCAGGTCTCCGTCCACATCGGCGCCGGCGCGCGCTACGGCACCGCGTTGATCCGGGACTCGATCGTCGTCCCGATCGAGCTGCGTCCCAGCATCGCGCCCGCCCTGCTGCTCAGCGTGCGGGACGAGCTGCGCGGCCCGTGGGCCGCCGACGCGACGCTCGACATCACCCCCTCCGGTCTGCAGCGCCACGAGGCGGGGAGCAGCTTCGACGCCGGATCCGTGACCGCCGTCGCGTTCAGCGTGGGGCTGCGGCGCACGTTCGCAAACGGCCTCACCGGACGGCTGGCGATCGGGGGCCTCGCCTACACCGGCTCGAGCGAGGGCGCGTTCCGCGACGGGAGCGGCGGCCTGATGCCGCTCGGCAGCGTCGCGGCGTCCTACGCGCGGCGCGGCTTCACGATCGACGCACGCTACGACGTGCACCGCTTCATCACGCCCGCGCTGCGCGCCATGCGCTTCAACAATCCGCGGCCCGTCCATCGCGTGGCGCTCACCATCAGCCGCCGGATCCTCGGCACGGACGGCGCGCCATGAGGCGCCCTGCGTTCCTGTGCTGGCTCCTCGGCGCGCTCGCGGGATGCGGAGAGGTACTGACGCCCAGCCGCACCCCGCGCTACCCCGCGGATCACCCCACGCTCCCCGGTGAATTCTTCCGCTGGACGACCGACCGGCTGCCCGTGCGCTACTTCGCCGACACCCGCGGCAACATGGCGGCGCTGGTGGCGCACGGCGTCGGCCTGTGGGAGCGGCAGTTTCTGTACGGGGAGTTCCGGGGCGCGCTGGTCGCCGATTCCAATGCCGCCGATGTGATCGTCGTCTGGCAGGACAGCGTGCCCCCGGCGGCGCCGCCCGACACGGCGGGCGCGGTGGGCGCGTGCGACGGCGTGACGACCATCCTCATCGACTCGGCGAGCGCGATCACCGAAGCGCTGCGTGTGGAGCTGCGGGTCCAGCCCGGGTTCACGCTCGCGCAGGTCGCCGCCTGCCTGCCCCGCGTCGCCGCGCACGAGGTCGGGCACACGATCGGGCTCTTGCGCCACAGCTCGGGACCCGACGACCTGATGTCGGGACCGCCGCGTGTGGACGCGCCCACGGCCCGCGACCGGGCGACCGCCGAAGTGCTGTACCACACACAACCTACGATCACGCCGCCGCCGCCCTAAGCCCCGCGCTGCTTGACAATCGCGGGCCGCACGGCCTAGCATAACCCCTTCTCAAAAAAGGACTTCTGCTCCTTGTCGTCCACGCGCCGCCAGGAGGCCCTCGATTATCACGAACAGGGCCGCCCCGGGAAGATCCAGGTCACGCCGACGAAGCCCTTCAAGGATCAGCGTGACCTGTCTCTCGCCTATACGCCCGGCGTCGCGGAGCCTTGCCTCGACATCGCCAAGCGCCCCGAGGACGCCTATCGCTACACCGCCAAGGGGAACCTGGTCGCCGTCGTGACCAACGGGACGGCGGTGCTGGGGCTCGGCAACATCGGCCCCTA
>JAUYMC010000108.1 GCA_030699545.1 Gemmatimonadales bacterium
GCGCTGTTCAGCTCAAAGTTGTATCAGCAGTCGGAACAGAAGCTTTCCAGCCTCCAGGGTTTCCTGGACATGCTGACGGCGCCGTCGCCGTGAGACGGGAGCGAGCGTGAGCGATACGACCCTGCTCATCGTGGAGGATTCTCCCACGATGCGCCAGCTTCTGGCGTTTACGCTGAGGCGTCTGCAGGGATGCCGCATCCTGGAGGCGGTCGACGGCGTCGACGCGCTGAAGAAGCTGACCACCGACAGGGTGGACATGGTGATCACCGACATCAATATGCCGATGATGGACGGCCTGAAGCTGGTGGCGCTGATCCGCGGCAATCCGCGCATGAAGGAACTGCCGATCGTCATCGTCACGACGGAAGGGGCCGACGAGGATCGCAAGCGCGGTCTGGCCCTGGGTGCGAACGCCTATATTCCCAAGCCGATCCAGCCGTCCGAACTGCTCAAGACGGTCACTTCGCTGCTCGAGACGTCAAGGAACTGACCGGCTCCGGGTGCGGGGCCAGGGACAGCAGGCACCGTGCGGCGGAGTCCCACGAACGACTGGCGGCCCAGCGTCGCGCGGCCTGGCCGATGCGGGCGCGCAGCTCGCCATCCCCGAGAAGGCGGGTGGCGTGTTCGAGGAAGGCCGGTCCATCCCGCGGTTCGATCATGAATCCTGTCTCACCGTCGCGTAAGGCGTCGGCGACTCCGCCCGATCGTCCGGCGATCGACGGCAGGCCGTGGGCCGCCGCTTCGAGGAAGGAGATGCCGAATCCCTCCACCCCGCTGCGCCCTCCTTCGTCGCGGCTCAGCTGAACGAACAGGGTGCCGAGGGCGTAGTGCGCGGCGAGTTCATCCGGCGGGACCGAACCAGCGAACACGACGCGCCCGGAGATCCCGCGCGCCGCGGCCTGACGCTCCAGTCGGTCGCGATCCGGACCGGCGCCCACCACGAGGTATCTCACTCCCGGGAAGCGCCGCGCCAGAAGGGGCAGGTTCTCGATCACCACATCATGCCCCTTCATCGGGATGAGGCGCGCGACGCTCAACAGCACCGGCCCGTCCGCAAGCCGGTACCTGAGACGCAATGCTTCGATCCGGTCCGGGGCGGGCGCCGGCGGCGGGTCGACGCCGATCGGCAGGACGAGAATACGGCGGGCGGCTCCCGGCAGCAGGCGATCGACCAGCGCCGCGGTGAAGCGGCTGTTCACCAATACAGTCTCGGCGCCGCGGACCGCCCAACGCGCCAGCAGGCCCCAGGGGAGGCGGTCGTGGAAATCGGCCAGGTCGGCGCCGTGCACGACGATGGCGTAAGGGATCCTGAAGAGACGGGCGAGCACCCTCACCGGCACACCGAGCGACAGGAGCTGGCCGGCCACGATGTAGCGGATCGGACGTCTCAGGAGCAGTCCCGCCAGGTGAACGAAGGAGAATGCGGCCCGCGCCACCCGGCTCGGAAGACCGCGGTGCGGGGGGATCCAGCGTCGCAGGACGCCGATCGGCAGGGCGTCGTCGATGGCGCGGGCGGCGTCGCCCGCGGACGGAGCCAGGATGACCGCCTCGCCGACGGGAAGGTGACGCGCCAGACCGTGGTACAGGGTCGCCTCCCCGCCGAGCATCGGTGGAAAATCATTCACCGCGAGCAGCAGGACACCGTCGCTCATGGGGTCTCCGGCGGCTCTGGTTCGATGCCACGACGCCGGATCGCCGCCCCTTCGAGGACCGCCACGACGGCCAGCACCAGGGCGCCGTGCACCAGGAAGATCAGCGCCTGACCGTTGGCGCCGCGCTTGAGCCCGAGGGCCGACAGCCCCAGGCCGAGCGCCAGCATGAGAATCAGCAGCAAAGCGCGACGGGGGCTCCCCAGCAGGGCGGTGAAGCGATGGTGGATATGATCCCGCCCCACATACTCGATCCAGCCGCGAAAGCTGCGCACCCGGCCGGAGGCGATGCGCGACACGGTGGTCTGAATCATGTCGTAGATCAGCACGCTGAAGATCAGCACCGGGGCGGCGAGAGCGACCAGCGGATCCCCTTCGGCCCAATCCTCTTTGATGGCCAGCGCGGCAAGCAGGAAACCGATGCTGGCGCTGCCGGAATCCCCCAGGAAGATGGTCGCCGGGCCGCGGGGCGGCAGGTTGTGCGGCAGGAACCCCAGAAGCGCGCCGGCGAGAGCCAGGGACACTTCCGGAATTGCGGGGTGGGCGGAGCCCCGGCCCACGAGCGCGAGGAGCACCGCGATCGCGGCGCCGAGAGATGCCGCCAGGCCGTCCATGCCATCGATGAAGTTGTAGGCATTGGTGATGCCGATGATCCATACGATCGACAGGGCGACGTTGATGATCAGACCATACGGTCCGGGGACGAGGTTCAACCGCACGCCGGCGGCGATGACCGCGACGGCGCACGCCAGCTGCAGGGACAGCCGCAGGCCGGCGGACAGTCCGCGGGTATCGTCGATGGCCCCCGCGAGCATCAGCGCCAGGGCCGCGATGACGATGGCCATCATCTCGCGGTCCAGCAGCGGGCCCCGTCCGATGGCGAGGACGAATGCCGCGATCACCGCCACTCCGCCGAGGCGCGGGGTGGGGGAGGCATGCGCCTTGCGATCGTCCGGATGATCGAGGGCCCCGGACCGCCGCGCCAGCAGCCGGATGAACGGCGTCAGGCCGAACGCGGCCAGGAATGCCAGCAGGCCCGCCTCGAGCGGTCCGGGGGCCGGCGGTTGCACGATGAACCATATGCCGACCGCCAGGAGGGCTAGGGGAGACATCGCCCGACCTCCTCGATGACCTTGTCGATCTCTTCGTCGGTCAGCGCCGGCGACATCGGCAGCGAGACCAGCTCGCGATAGGCGGCGTCGGTGCCGGGGAACGGGTCGGGCGAGCCGACCAGGCGGTGCAGCGGCTGGTGCACCGGACGGCGTGCCATGACACCGCGGCGGCCGAGAGCGGCGATCACGCCGCCGGCGTCCGGCAGACGCAGCAGGTAGCGGAAGGTCAGGGGCTCCGTATCCGGCGGCCGCTGCGGAAGGCGGCCGCCGGCGCCCGCGAAGGCGTTGTCGTAGCGCAGGGCGATGGCGGCGCGGCGCTCGCGGAACTCGCGCAGGCGGCCGAGCTGGACGGCGGCGATGGCGGCGTTCAGATCCCCCATGAGGCCGTTGACACGCGCCCGATCGGTGGGCCGCTCGTCGTGGGTCGCCAGGTCGCGGGCCAGCGATACGACCGAGGCGCGCGGCGACACCAGCGCCCCGCCCGGGCCGCCGCAGGTGACCACCTTGGTGGGAGCGAACGAGAAGATGGCGGCGTCACCGCGCGATCCGACGGGGCGTCGGCGATCGCAGGCGCCAAGCGCCTGGGCGCAGTCCTCGATGACCGTGAGCCCGCGCGCGCGGTAGGGCTCCAGCG
>JAUYMC010000116.1 GCA_030699545.1 Gemmatimonadales bacterium
CAGCGCGCGCGGCGCGCGCGACCTCGCGATCCTCGCGATCCTCGCGGGCGGCGGGCTTCGACGCGCCGAGCTCTGCTCGCTCGACGTGGGCTCGTTCGCCGAGCGGCAGATCGTGGCGCGGGGCAAGGGCGACGCCGAGAGGATCGTGCCGCTCGCGCCCGGCGCGGCCACGGCGGTGGACGCCTACCTCGGGCGGCTCGGAGCTACCGGCGAGCTCGCCGCCGACGAGCCGCTCGTGGTGGCGACGCGGGGGAGGCGGGTGTTGGTGCGGGGGCAGCGGCTCTCGGCGCCTCAGGTGCGGCAGGTGCTGTCAGGGCTGGCTCGGCGGGCGGCGGTGGCGGTGCTGACGCCGCACGATCTGCGGCGGACCTACGCGGGGAGCCTGCTTGACGCGGGGGTGGATCTGCCAACCGTTCAGCGGCTGATGGGGCACTCTTCGCCGGTGACGACTGCGAGCTACGATCGACGTGAGCTGCGGGTGCTCGAAGAGGCCGCGAGCCGGTTGTGGTTCCCGACGTTGGAGTAGTTCCGACGCCGGCGAGCAGACCGGCGACGCGCGCCGCGTGCGCGGCCGTCTCGGCCGGCGAGAGCGGCGAGGCGGCATCGAGGGCAGGAGAGGCGGGCGGCGGCTGTGTGCCGTCCGGGGTCACACGGGGGGGCTCGGCACGCCGCGGGCGCCCCCAGGGGGTCGCGGGCGGGCGATAGCCGCGGTAGTCGTCGAGGCGCACCACGCGGGCGGCGAGCTGGCGGCGGGTCGGGGCGAGGGCGTAGGACCGGCCGCGGTGGCCGTGCCGATCCTCGGCGCCGTGGCAGCGCGCGACGCCGAGGGCCTGCAGAGCGGCGAGGGCGTACTGCACCTGCCGCTCGGATAGGCCCGACTGGCGAGCTATCCTGCTCACGGAGGGGTAGGCGTGATCGCCGGTGCCCGCCCTCGCGTGCATCACCAGCACCACGGCCACTAGCTTGATGGCGGCGGCAGTCGGCCATTTGCCGTGCCAGCCGGCGGGCGGGTGGAGTTCGGAGGCGTCGAGGCTGAGGAGATCGCGGATGGCGTCCAAGGGTTGCCATCCTACCTGATCGGATGTACGGTGCTCGGGCGTTCTTTCGGATCGGTGGTGCGGCCCCCTGCTAGGGGCCGCACTTGTTTTGTGCGCTGACATCGAGATCCTTTCGTCTTGGTGTGCGCGCATGTTCTGCGATCGCCGCGGGGAGCGCAAGCACAACGCATGTAGGCGATCTGCCTACGGGTGCACGTGGTGCACCCGTACCGTGATCGCGACGGGTGCACAGGAGTGCCGACACGGGTGCACGTGGTGCACCCGATCTGATGTTCCATGTTCCATGGAACTAAATGCGGGCGGGCGCGCGTAAGAGCATCGCCTGTGCCAGTTGTCCGCAGGCGCGATCGGCGCCCTCCCCCGGACCCCCTCCCTCCTAGCGGTCGCGCCTCCGGCGCGGCCCTGTGACGGCGCCTGTCGGCGCCAGGGGGGGGCTCTGCCCCCCATGCCCCCCGCGGGGGCGATGCCCCTCGACCCCGCGCCCTGACGGGCGCCGAAGGTCGCTGGCGCGGCCACCCAGGCGGGGGCGAGCCCCCGCACCCCCGGCCGCACGTCTGCGGCCTCCGGCGGGCCTTGCGGCCCGGGCCATCGAGGCGGTGTCGAGGCGCTGCAGCGGCCCTGTGCCGCGGCCATGCCCTCCCCGCAGGCCGCGCGTGGCGCTCGACAGGCCGGAGGGCGGTGGCTACGATAGGCCCATGGCGTGGCTCGTGGCAGGACTGCTCATGGTGTCGTTCGGGGGGGGGGCGGCGGCCGCGTGGCTCTACGGCCGGCGGCCCATCGCGCCGCCGCTCGTGGTGGAGGTGCCGAGCACTCTCTGTGCGGGCTGTCTCGCGAGCTACGACTCGAGCGAGTGGGGCGAGCTCGACCCCGTCGACGGCGAGGGAGAGGTCCAGGACCATCGGCGGTGCGGTTGCGGTGCAGAGCTGGCCGTGGATCGCGAACTGCTCGCCGATCCGGTGGTGATGACGTGGTCCGAGTACAGCGACATCTATCCGGCGACGCGGCGCGTGCCGCGTCGCGCGCCATGGCGCGCGACGGCGGTGGAGCGGCTGGCGCGGGCGATGTGGGGCTACCGGCCTCTGCCCCCGCCCTTCGGTGGGGGGCTCGGATCGTGAGCGCGCCCACGCAGTGGGAGCCGGCGTGGTTCCGGGTGGAGCAGCGCGAGGGCTCCGATTGGTGCCGCTGCTGCCCCCCGGGGGGCAAGGAGTGGATCAAGGTGACCGACCTGCCGAGCGGCGTGACCCCGGCGGACTGGCTCGCGGCGAGCTGGCCAGCGGGGATCTACCGGCTGGTTTACGCGCCGCAGGGCCGATCCGTCGAGCAGACCGGCCCCAGCTTCAAGGTGGCGCGCGTGCCGTCGCTCGACGGCACGCAGCCGGCGGCGGCGGCGGCGGCGCCGGCGCCGGGCTACCAGGACCTAGTGGGCCTTTACGACCGCCTCCGCCGCGATACCCGCGACGACGCGTCCTTGCTCTCTACGACGCTGGTACAGAGTAGCCACCAAGTGGTGATGGCAATCCAGGCCATGAGCGAGCGCGAGAGCCAGCGCCAGCGCGAGCACTACCAGGCGCTCGCGGACGGGCAGCGCCAGCTCGCCGAGGCGAGCCTCGCCCTGCACGCGCGGGACTCGGCGCGGCCGGCCGTCGCGCCGGAGCTGCTCGAGGAGCTGCGCGCGCTGCGCGCGCGCATCGACGAGCTCGACGCCAGCGACGAGGACCTCGACGAGGACGGCGACGAGGACGAGGACGAACTCGACGAGGGAGTGGACGCCGTTCGGCGGTTCGGGTCGTCGCTCGGCAAGGCCATCGCCACGAAGGCGGAAGCCTTCGTGCGCGAGCGCATGGACGAGGACGACGACGGCGACGACGACGGCGAGGACGTGATCGACGCCGGCAACCCCGGCGACCCCGGCGACGGAGAGGAGGCGGCGGAATGAAACTTGAGATCGATCTGGTGGAACTCGCCAAGGCGGTACTGCATCCGCGCACCGTCGCGCGCATCGCCGAGCTCGGCGACCGGGCGCGCGACGAGCTCGGCGAGCTCGCAGCCGGCCTCGAGACGGCGGCGCGAGCTGCTCCCGTGCTGGCGCAGGTGGCGGCGGCCCTTCGGCGCGCGAGCGCGCCGAAGGATACGTGAACGGCATCCGCGGCCCCGACGCGCCGACCATCCGGCGGATGGTGCGGGCGCGCGGAGGGGTGGTGGCGCGGGTCGAAGCGCTCCCCGATGGCGAGGTGGCCTACCATGTCGAGCTTCCGACGCATCGGAGCAAGGTAGATTTGCTGGGCGACCTCGCGACATGGGACGCGCGACTGCCGGCCATCCGGCGGCTCGCCGAGCTCGCCAGTGCTGGGGCGCGGACGCCGGCGGAGGCGGCTGCCGCGATGCAGCGCTACGTCCAGGATCGGGTGAGGTTCGCGGGCGAGCTCGGCGAGGTGTTCAGCCCGGCTCTCTACACACTGCTCATCGGGGCGGGCGACTGCGACGACAGCGCGCGGGTGCTCGCCGCGATGATGCGATCCATGGGCTTGCGGGCGCGCTTGCAGACGCTACCCGAGGGCGACGGCGCGCCGCTCCACGTGGCGGCGCAGGCGCTCGTGGACGGCCGGTGGCGTTGGTACGAGACGACGCTGAGGGCGCGGCCGGGCGAGCACCCCGTAGACGCCGCACGGAGGCTGGGAGTCCGGGTGCGGCCGGATCTGGTAGGCTAGCCGCCATGGCGTGGAAGTGGCGCACCCTGGAGGACGGTACGGTCGAGACAGACCGGGGGCAGGGGTTCGGGACCGACGTTTTCGGCCCCGCCGACTACCCGAGCGCGAAGACGCTCGGCTGGAAGGCCCTGGCGCGCAAACACGCGCGCCTGCACCACGTCCCGCTGTCGTGGGTGCTCGCGGTGATCTACGCCGAGAGCGGCGGTGTGCAGGGCGCCGTGAGCCCCGTTGGGGCGGTGGGGCTGATGCAGATCATGCCAGCCTCTCACCCGGACTGCGGAACGAAGCAGCAGCTGCTCGCCGACCCCGACCGTAACATACTCTGCGGAACGAAGTACCTCGCATGGGCGCTCCAGCGAGGGAACGACTTGCCGAGGTCGGCGAGCATCTACAACGCCGGCCCCTCCGCGAAGACGGGCGGCCCCAAGAAGAACCCGGCGGCCCCCTGGGGCCTCGCCGAAAACGAGGGCTACATCGCTCGGGTGGTGCGCGCCAACAACTCGTTCGCCGCGATGGGCATCAACCGCGGCTCGCCGTGGGCGGGCATGTTCGTGGCGGTGCTCGGCGCCGCGGCGACGGCGATCCTCGAGGTCGCGAGGAGGCGCCGTGGATAGGCGCCAGCGGAGACAGCTCGCCATCGGCGGGGCCGTGGTCGCCGGGCTCGCCGGCGTCGCAGGGCTGGCGTGGGCGGCGCGCCGCGGAGATGCCGCGGAGGGCGAGCTGCTCGGGAGCGAGGAGGGCGGCCTCATCGTCGGACCGCACCCGGCACTGGTGCTGAAGGGCGTCGCCAAGCCCGCCCAGGTGGGAGGCGGCCCGACGGTTCAGCAGATCGTGGAGATGATCTGGAGCGTCGGCGCCGGCTACGACGATCCCTACCGCCAGCAGCTGAAGGATCTGGCGGCAGCCGCCAACAAAGCCGACCTTGCCGAGCTGACGAAGAAGGCGCGGCTCTGGGACCTGTGGTGGAGGATGGCCGCCGACGGGGTGGTCGTCGCCGGGATGCCCGGCGGACGCGCCGCGCAGGTCGTCGAGCAGCTCGCCGCGGCTCTCGCCTGGGAGCTGGTCTACGCGCCCGTGAGACTCGGCCAACAGGGGACGCCGACGGCAGGGCAGGCGACCAGCACCACATCCGCTCCAGCGCCGCTCTGGCAGCGCGTGATCTGCCTACAGGACAAGGTGCAGCGGTTTGTGAACCGCGCCCCGATCGGATTCCAAAATCTGAGCCCCACCGCGCAGAAGATCAGGAACGCGATGGCCGAAGCGTTCAAGCTGCGGGGCTCGCAGCTCCTGACCTACAAGGAGCCGGCGGCGGAAAGGATGTACGCGAGAGTGCTCGAACAGGGCCCAGGCTACCGCCAGGGCTATTTTTCGGTGGTCGGAGGCGACCAGGCCGCGCTCGCGGTGGACACCTCGAAAGCGATCCTGCTCGCCTACCAGCGGTTAGTCCTGCTCACGGTGCAGGCGGAGGAGTACGGCTGGGAAGACATGATGGGCGCGTTCGCCAAGGGCGTGTCGATCGGTATCGCCCTGATGGCGTGATGCTGTAGGATCAGACCATGCGAGTCACCTACCGGATGGTCCGGCGACAGCCCACCATGGGCCAAATCGCCACGGACGGCGGCCTCTCGACCGGGGCCATGGTGGGGATCGTCGGAGGGGTGGTGCTGCTCGCCGGCGTCGGCGGCTACGCCGTCGCCCGGCGCAAGCGCCGGCGGAGGTCGGGGCGATGAGCTGCTACGCGGGACAGGAGCTGGCCGGGCTCGGCGAGTACGAGGAGCAGGTGATCGTACTCGGCAGGATGCGCGCCGCGCAGCGGCGGGCGAGCCTGCGTGGGTTCGGCGACGCGCATGGGATCTACTACCCGATCGAACGCTGGGCCGAGCCGCCCAGCTCGGCCGAGGCCATCGCGCAGGCCGAAAAGGACATGCAAGCCGGGGCGGTGCCGGTGACCCAAATGCAAGGCGGCTGGCCGGCGGCGGTGCCGCTCCGGCTCGACAACTGGGATCTCGATGCTGGCTTGTACCGCGTCGCGTCCGGCGACACGGCCTCAGGGCTCGCCTACACCTACCTCGGACTGCCGAACCGCTGGAAATGGATCTGGGACGTGAGGAAACCCGACTGGACCGACCCGAACAAGCTCGCGGTCGACCAGGTGCTGCAGATGCCCGACGACGCGATCGCGTTTGCCAAGGCGTTCGCCAAGAAGAAGGGTATGGTCACGCCGAAGCAGGCGAAGCAGCGCCGGACCGCGGCCTGGGTCGTCGGCGGAGTCGTCGGCTCCATCCTCGCCGGCGTCGCCGGCTACGCCGCAGGCGGCGGCTACAGGTAGGAGTGGTGGGGCTGATCCAGAAAGGCTCCGGCGATGTGCGGCCCCTGGTGGTGCAGTATTTCGCGGCCGGGTCGGGGCTCGACAGGCTGGACCCGCGGACATGCGTGTGGGGAGTCGGGAGCACCGCGCCGGGATTTTTCGCCGCGTTTTCGGCGGGCAATCCGGAGCTTCCGAGCTTGGTCGAGCAGGCGAAGAAGGCGAGCGGCGCGAGTTCGTTCGACTCGGTCGTGCTGCTCGGATTCAGCGCCGGCAACCAGGGCGTGAGGCTCCAGCTGCTCCATGGGCACTATCCGAGCGCGACCCTGTGCGTGGATGGCGTCCACAGCTCGACAGCTGAGACCGAGGCCAACGCCTGGCAGATCGAGGTCTGGCGCCATTGGTACGACCTCTGCGGCGCTCAGCTCGGATTGCAGCCGAGTCGGACAGCTGGCGTCGAGTACCGGAACGCGCCCATCGCGTGGGTGACCGCGAGCAACATCCAGCCGCCGACGTACACGAGTGTGATTGAGACGCAGCGCAGAATCACCACCTGGGTACAGATGGAGCCGGGCGAGTCGCCCTCGGCTCCGAACGTCTACAGCTCGGGAAACCTCGCGATCTGGACCTACCCTGGAGGTGCAGCGAAGGATCACATCTACCAGGCACAGGTGGTGCTCGTGGAGCGGCTCGGCGAGCTCGCTACCATCCTCGGGTTCGGGGCGGGGGGGCCGCAGAAGGCGAAGGCCAAGCCGTCGCTGGCAAAAAAAAAGGGCGGCGGTGCTGACTGGCTCGAACCGCTGTTCTGGTGGTACGGGCCGATGATGGCCGGGACGGCCGCGTCGCTGATGGCGGCGACCATGTTCTACTCGTGGGTCGCAACGCGACCCCGAGGAGCGCGCCGGCGGCGGATGGCGATGTTCGGAGTACTCGGCGGAGGAAAGTAGATGGCGACGACGAGCTACCAGTGGTCGGCGAAGGCGTGGGTGCGTGCGGAGGCGATTCTCTACGGCTGGAACACGGCCGAGCTGCTCGACGTGCCTGTGGCCTGCCCCGACCTGCAGGCCATCGTGGTGGACTGCATGCAGGACGCGGAGCGACTGATCGCGATGGCAGCACTCGCGGGCAAACCGACGCCGGCCGAGTGGGCGAAGATCCTCACGACGCAGCAGCCCGAGATCGGAGGCCACGCTCGCGAGGCGCGCGCCGCTGGCGTGCTGGTGCCCTACCTCGCCATGGAGCAGGCGATCCGCCAGCTCTACCGCTACAGCCCGCCCGCGCGGGCGCCGAACTTCTCGCTGGCGGTCAAGGACGTAGGGATTGCGCCGTGGTTGCTGGTGGTGACCGTGGCCGGAATCTCCGCTGCCGCCGTGGTCGCGTGGAAGGCGGTGGATGCCTACGCCGACGTGAAGAGGGCGGAGGCGGTGACCCTTGCCCAGACCGATGCCTACCTCAGGGATATCCAACAACGAATCGCCGCAGGCAAGCCCGTCCCGGCGACTCACCCGCCGTGGATCGATGCGCTGGCGGCGAGGGCATCCGCGGGACCGTGGTGGATCGCGGGAACCGCCGTGGTCGCCACGGGGCTCGGCGCCGCTGGCGCGTACTACGCGACGCGAGCCAAGAGCCGGCCAGCCGCGCGCCAGAACCCGCGCCGCTCGGCTCCGCGCCGATCGGCTCCGCGCCGAGCGCGTCGGCGCCAGAACCCGGCGCCCAACCCGCTCAAACCGGGCTACAGCCAGCCGACCGTGAGCGCGAACATCGCCGAGCTGGAGCGAGCGGGCTACAGCCCGCCGCAGAGCGCGGCCATCGCTCTGCGGAGCGCGCGCTCGAGCTACATCGAGCGGCACCCGAGGTCCGCCTTCCCCTCGCACCTACAGACCCAGGCCGAGCGGACCAAGAGGAACAACCCCGCGCCGAAGAAGGCCGCGCCGAAGAAGGCCGCGACCAGGACGACGACCAGGACGACGACGACCCGGACGACGACGACGAACCCGGAGACGCGCGCCGCGTTCATCGCACGGGTGACCTCGCCGCGGCCCAACAAACGGACGCTGACTCGGCCGCAGGCCGAGGCCCTCTGGCGTGGCCGCGAGGCTCGCGCCAAAAAAAAAACCCGTCGCGCGTAGACAAGCCCGCTAGGCGCCCCGGACGGCTCGACACCGAGCGGCGGGAGGCGTGGCGCCGCTACCGCGGCAGCTTGAGCACGCTGCGTGAACGCGAGCAGAGCGCGCGCGCCAAGCGAGGTCAGATCCTGGACGTGCTGCGCGACAGGGCACGCGTGCAGGCGCTCGAGATCCGCCGCGCGCGCGACGATGCGCGCGCCGCGGCGCGCCGCGAACTCGTGGGCGTGAAGGGCTCACGCGCTGAGGTCCGGTCGCAGTACGAGGACGAGCGATCCACGCGCCAGCGAGTCGGCGCCAATCGCTGGGGCGTCGCCGAGAGCGACGAAACGGCACGGCTGGAGATCCCCGACTACTACCTCCCGCTGTGGGAGATCGAGCGAGCGAACTACCCATACACTTGGGCGCCGGACAAGCGCGCTGAGCGGTTCCTCGAGGACTACGTGTCGGCCGCCTACTCGGACCCCGACGCTGAGCTCTGGCTGGTAGAGCACCACACTCCATCTGAGCAGGAGCTACAGGACAGCTACGAGGCGTACTACTCGGAGCAATGGCCCCAGGCCGCCGGCGCGGAGGCGCCGTTCTGATGGCTCGGCGACAAGCGGATCTGCACGACCTCGCGAAGCGGGCCGAGCAGATCCCGGCACTGTCCGAAGCGCTCTACGAACTCGTCGCGCCGCTCGTCGAGCAGGCCGAGACGATGGCGCGCGAGTACGCGCGGTTTCACTGGGGCGACGCGGTGCCGGGCGCGCGCGTCGCCAGCGCGCCGATGCTCGCACCGGGCGAAGTGGTCTATGCCCTCGGGGACCTCACTGAAATCGCCTACGACACGACCAAGGGCGGGAAGCTCTTTCGGTGGGTCCACGCGTTCGGGGGCGAGTTGCCGACGCTGGCATCGACGGAACGCGGCCGGCTGGTGGTCGTCGGGGGCAGCTACCGGATCACGGCGCGCGGAATCGTCGGGTAAGCCTTGACAGGCGCGGGACCGCGCCTGCTAGGCTCTGCGCATGGTGCCCGTGGTGCTGATGAACCCGCGGCCCGGAGGACAGACGATGGCAGCACGCAAGACCCCGGCCCGACGCGCTCCCGCGAAGACCAGCAACCCGCGCCGCCGGCGGCGAGCGCCAGCGC
>JAUYMC010000117.1 GCA_030699545.1 Gemmatimonadales bacterium
AGGCCCGGGAAGGAAAGGCGCCGGGTCTACCGGCTGGTCACCAGGGAGAAACAAGAAAGGCCCCGGATTTCGGGGCCTTTCAGGAGCGGGACACGGGATTCGAACCCGCGACTTTCAGCTTGGGAATTCAACGGCCTGGGCTGCAAGGCCGCGGAACCCCGCGCCCCGCAATGGATGAGGCGTTGCCGTGGGACGGACGGCGACGGGCGCTGACGGCACCCTGGTAGACCCGCCGGTAGGCCCGCGTTGTCGGGGTCTACCGCCCGACGCGGGACTTGCGCCCGCCGCCCGCATGCACTACAATCGTAGCGCACAGGAGGTGAGCATGGTCAAGGTGGACATCGAGGCGGTCGTGGCGGAACTTCCCGAGGTGGCCCCGGGATTGCTGCTGCGCGACGTCCGCGCCGAACGCGCGGCGGTCAAGCGACTGGAAGCTCAGCTTGCGGAGGTGCGGCGCGAGGCCGACGAGGCCGAGCGGCGGGCGTGGGCGAGCATCCACAACCTGTGGACCGAGGACGCCGTCGCCGAGGCCGTCGCGCGCGCGGCTTCACACGAGCGGAGGCGGGCATGATTCGCCCCGTCCCCGCCGCGGCGCTGGAGCGATGCCTTCATCGCGCCGGCCTCCGCGGCGCGGTGGTGCCCGCCTACGTTAAGGTGCTGAGCGTGCCCGGCGTTGGGGATGTCATCGTGGAGATGGCGCCCGGCGATCCACGTGGGCGACGGGTGTGGGCGACGGGTCTTACCCACAATGGGACGGATAGTCACCGGTCGATCTGGCGCTTTGCTCAGTTGCTCGCCTGCCGTACCCTCGTCGCCTACGCCGACATGCAGCGGCTGGTGGAAGGGGGCGATGATGCGTAGGGGGGGGAGGCCGAGGACGTCGTGGCAGATCCGCTGTAAGCCCGAGGACGCCGACCGGTGGAGCGCGGCGGCGGACACGGCGGGCCTGTCGCAGTCGGAGTTGACGCGGTTGGCGCTCGACGCGATAGCGGCCGCGCCCTGCGGCGGCTGCGGCGGTAGCGGGCGGTGCTCGACGTGCGGGGGGAGCGGGAAGAGGGAGGAGGAACGATGAAGCTTCGAGACGCGCGGCCGGGCGGCCGGCTGCGGGACCGTGATGGGGACGTCTGGACGCGGCTGGGGAACGGGGCCGTCGTTGAGATGGTCGCGACCGTGCCGGAAGACGGCGTCTGGTGTGCAGATGAACTCGACCACGCGGAGATGGAGTACGGCCCCTTCGAGCCGCTGATCCCGGAGCCGCCCCCGGGCACGATGCGCATCCGCATCGCGGTGGCCGCGACCGCCGACGGTCGCTGGTCCGCCGCCGGCTACGGGCATGAAGCAGACTACGCACTGCGCGAGACGGCGCTGCGCCATTTCCCGCAGGGCTGCGAGACCGCAGTCACCTTCATCGAGGCCGACGTGGCGGTCCCGACGCTGCAGACCGTGCGGGGCGTCGTCGTCCCGGGGGAGGGGTGACGTGGGCGGGCACAGCCCCGCATGCCCCCACGCCAGCGGCTGGACGCTGACCGCGTGGGAGGACGACACCAACTCGCTGCTCCGGCGCTCGCTCCGGTACTGGCGCCACACCGATCCCGGCTGGGTGGACTTCGTTGCGGCCGACGTGCGGATCAACGGCGACGGCCACGAGGTGCGGTGGCGCGCGTGGTGGCCAGATGAGGACTTGGGAGGCAACGGCAACGGGCGGCCGGTGAGCGAGCCGGGGGCGTTCGAGGCGTGTCAGGCCGAGGCCGACGCGGCACTCGCCTGCTGCGCGTCCGACGCAGCCGCCCCGTTGCCGAGGAGGGCGACGTGACCGAGCACAAGCCGCCGTTGGTGTGGAGTCTTGGCCCAGCCGCGCGGTGTCCGCGAGGCGCCGTGCTGCGCCGGGATGGCGCGTGGATTGCCGAGGTGTGGGCGGGGTGGGTCGATACGGGCCTGCGCTACGTCTGGCGCGCCATCGTCGGAGACACGCGTTACCGTAGCTTCGACATCTACCGCGCCTACCCAGCCACCCCCGAGGGGCTCGCCGAGGCCAAGGCCGATGCGAAGGCGTGGGTTGTGGAGCAGGAAGCGAGGGCGACATGACCGGGACCATAGTAACCCTGTGGACCTACCTGGCGGAGTGTGGCGACCCTGGACCGCCGCCCGACCCGCGCACCGGCGACATGTGCGTCATCGAGGTGCTGGGCGCGCTGGTCTGCGTCGCGGTCGTGGACACGGACGGCGGCGGGCTCGTCTTCAGCCTGCCCGGTGCCGACGAGGACACACCGCTCGCCGACGTGACCCGCCACGCCCCGCTGCTGCTGGCGCGACCGGCGCGGGGCGAAGACCTCGCAGCCTCCGCCCTGCTCGACGAGGTGAACCGGCTGCGGTCTGCGCTGCGGAGCGCGAAGGAGTCGCTCGGCCTCGCGACGGACGACGCCTCGCCGCTACCTCCCCTTGCCCGCGACGTTGTGCGTGGGTTCTTCGCTACCGTCGACTTCGACGCGGCGTTGCCGAGGAGGACGATGTGACTGAGCCCGCGCTGCGCAAGAGCATCTACCACTTCGGCAGGCCGGCCACGATGGCCTGCGACGGCAACTGCCGCAAGGCGTGGGGTGTCAGCAAGCGGCCGAGCCACCCGCTCCCCGACGCACGCGACGAGGATGACGACGAGTTCCTCGCCGACGGAGAGTTGCCCGACGCGCCCGAGGACCCGGGCACCTACGAGGGTGACCACGCGAAGCCGACGCGACTCGACCAGCGCCTCAACAAGTGGTGCCTCCGCGAGTGCGAGCGGTCCGCGTGGGCGGACGGGCACGACCGGGAGTTTCTGCTGGACGACCACAGCGAGCGCATCCCGAACCGGTACGACCGTAAGAGCGAGCGGCAGATGGCCGCGGTACGGTCGCGAGGGAGACATGCGACCACAGCCGACCCCGCCGAGACGGCCCCCGATCTGCGCGCGAGACTGGAGGCGGCAGAGCGGCGCGCCGACGAGGCCGAGGCGCGGCTGCGCGAGTTGGACGCCGCGGCGTTCGACGCCATGCTGGCCACCGCCTACGGCGCCCCGGCTTGCATCTTCGGCGAGCTCGGGGCCATGACGGTGAGGGGCCTGGCGCGGATGCAGACGCTCGACAGCGACGTGCAGCGCTAC
>JAUYMC010000131.1 GCA_030699545.1 Gemmatimonadales bacterium
GTGCTGGTGGTGAACCAGTCGGGAGGCAACGCCGATGCAGTGGCGGAGCACACGGTGGCGATGATGCTTGCGCTCACCAAGAACATTCCGCAGACGGACCGCTCGTTGCGCACCGTGCGCGGTGTTGCGCGGGAAAACTTCAAAGGCTGGAATGCCAAGGGCCGCACCGTCGGCCTGGTCGGAATCGGCGAAGTCGGCCGCCGCGTCGCGCGCATCTGCGGCAGGGGACTGGAGATGCGCGTCATCGCGTGCGACCCTTATCTCACCGCGGACGAGTGCCAGACCCGGGGCGCGACCAAGGTGGATCTCGCCACTTTGCTCGCCGAGTCGCGCTTTCTCTCGCTGCATTGCCCGCTGAACGATGAGACCCGCGGCATGATCGGCAGTCGCGAGTTGAGCGCCATGCAGGCCGGCTCCTACCTGATCACCACGGCGCGCGGCGGGATCGTCGACGAGGCCGCGCTCGCCGACGCGCTGCTCAGCGGCCAGGTGGGTGGCGCGGCGATCGACGTCTTCGAGACGGAGCCGCCGAAGGATTCACCGCTTCTGTCCGCCCCGAACACGATCCTGACGCCGCACCTCGGTGCCTCGACCGCGGAGGCCCACGTCGCCGTGGCCGTGGAGGTTGCCAGTGGCGTGCTGGACGTGCTCGATGGTCGGCCGGCGCGTTCGGCGGTCAACGCGCCGATCGTCAGCGCCGAGGCGGCCGGCGCGATCGCGCCCTTCCTGCCGCTGGCCGAGACGCTCGGCCGGTTCTTCGCCCAGTTCGCCCGGTCGGCGATGAAGACGCTGACGTTCGAAGTCGCTGGTACGCCGGCCGACAACGACCCGGCACCGCTGACCGCGGCGATGCTGCGCGGGCTCCTCCAGGCGACGACCGAGGAGCGGGTCAACCTCGTCAACGCCGGCCTCCTCGCGAAAGCCCGCGGCATCACGGTCGTCGAGCGCCGAAGGCCCGAGGCCGGCGCCTACGCCGCGCTCCTGACGGTCTCCGGCGAGGTCGGCGGTCAGCGAGTCACGGTCGGCGGCACGGTGAACGCAGGCGAGGAACGGCTCGTCCGCCTGAACGACTACCGGCTCGACATGGAGCCCTCGGCGGTCATGCTGATCACGCGCCACAACGACCGGCCGGGCATGATCGGGCGAGTGGGCCGGATCCTCGGTGACGCCGACGTGAACATCAGCGCGATGCACGTCGCGCGATCGGGGCCTCGCCAGGACGCGCTGATGATCCTCGCGCTCGACGAGGATGTGCCAGAAGCCGCGCTCGAGTCGATCCGGACACACGAAGCGGTTGCGGACCTGTGGCTCATCCACCTCGGCGGCGACACCTGAGGGCGCAGCGCCCATCGACCGATGTGAATGCCACCCGGATCGCCCACCTGCGGGCCAATGCCGCCTGCTCGGCGGTGTACATGGAGGCCGACCGGATCGCGGTGGTTGCCAACGGGACGGTGGAGTGGATCACCCGCGAGCACATCGACCACGACGAGATTCACGCCGCGTGGACGGAGAACTACAAGTCAGACCCTTACACCTGGGGCATCGGCGTCTTCTTCCGGATCGTCCCGATCTCGATGTGGGCCTACGCCTTCCACCCCGAGGAGTTCCCGGCGGACTAGGTCACGCCGATGGGGCCTCCGAGCCATCGATCTCCCGACCGCAGCCGTCGCAGGTCCATGGCACGTCGTCTTTCCCGAAGCCGTAAATCCGCCTGGTGTGCGCGTCGTCCGGGACGGGCCCGAACCGATAGTGATGCTTGTGTGACGCGAAAGGCGACAGCCGGCGGAACCAGGTGATCTCACCGTCATCGGTGCGCAGGAAGTGCCACGGCCCGTGGCAGGAGACGGACACCTCAGGTCCTCTTCACTGGAGTTTCGCGCCCGCTGCGGCGGGCTCGGCCAAGCTCGTCGCGCGAGCGAGAAAGGTTGTAGCCGCGGGAGTGAATGCTCTTGAGGTTGAGCTCCGACATCGGATCTTGCAGCTGCTCCGCCTCCACCTTGAGCTGCGCGCGCAGATCCTGGGTCTCGGCGTCGTCGAACGGAGCCAGGAACTCGGCCACGGACTGCAGACTTCGACTGGCTCGCTTGAACTCACCGGCGCGGTTGAGCCGCACCGATTCCTGGCGCGCCTGGGCAACCTTCAGCTTGGCGACGGCCCGCTCGACGTCGGCATTCGGCTTCTCGGTCTTGCAGGCGGCGGCATCGGCGGACTCGAAGTCCACCGTGCAGCCATCGGCCTTCAGGACGCCGTCGCGGTCCGCGACGGTGAAGAAGAGGGTCGTCTGGGCCCCAACCGCTGATGCGGCCGGGAACTCCACCGACAGCACCAGCTCCACGTCCTGGCCAGCAACCAGGTCTCCCAGCAGCACGTCCAACTCGCCTAGGTCCGCGGCCTTTGCGGCAATGGGCGACACGGGCACAACCCGCAGCCCGGGTGCGTGCTTGACGCCGACGACCACGCTGCGAGCCACCGTCTCGAGCAGCTCTCCCAGCTCCCCGGTCATGTAGTCGGGGATCTGCTGGGGATGCTCGATGTAGTAGAAGTGGCCGCCCCCAGCATCGGCGATGGCCTGGAGAAGCGCCTCGTCGAAGTCGGCCCCCACCCCGAAGGTGGACGTGGGCAAGCCGGAGGCGCGCAGGTCGGCGGCGAAGGCGGCCAGCGTCTGCGGATCGGTCTCGCCCACGTTGGCAAGCCCATCGGTCAGCAGGAGGACGCGGTTGACGGCCTTCGGATCGAGGCGACGCTTGATGGTCTCCGCCCCCCGGCTCCAACCATCGTGGAGGGCCGTGCTGCCGCGCGGGTCCACCGACTGGAGCGCGACCAGCGCCTGGTGCTTGGCGATATCGGTGGCCTTCGCGCTCTTGGCCACCAGCTCCACCCGGTCGTCGTAGGTGACGATGGCGAACCGGTCCTGGGGCGCCAGGCCGGTCAGGGCGCGCTCGACCGCGTATCGGGCCAGCTCCAGCTTGGGACCGGCCATGGAGCCCGAGCGGTCGAGGACGAAGCAGACGTTGACGCCCGGACGGGCCGGAGCGGTGGCCTTCGTGCTGCGCCGCGCCTCGGGGGCGGTGAGGCGGACGAGGATGTGGCGCTCGTCGGGCTGGTCGGCGCGGACGAGATGGCGGTCGGCCTGGACAGTGAAGATGGTGGGTCGAGTGGTGCGGGTCATGGGATTGCGTGCCTCCGTGAGTGTGATGGACCCATCCTGCGATGCGCTCCTGACAGGTCAGATGTCGTGATTGGCTGGCGGCCGAGTGCCATACTCCTTTTCGTCCCTTCGCGACCCTCGCGGCTCCGAATGCGCTTGCGCATAGGTCGCGGTTCGTGTACACGTCACTATACACACGGCAGCAGGTCTGTCAAGATAGCTGAACACTATGGCAGAACCACGAACTGAACTGACCGATGAGCGTCGGCTCCAGGGTCGGCGTCGGCTCC
>JAUYMC010000132.1 GCA_030699545.1 Gemmatimonadales bacterium
CAGGGAGGGCTGGCGCTGCTCAGCGGCCCGGTCGCGGCGATCCTCCTGGGCGGCTTCCGCCCCTGGCGACGGGCCGGCTAGCGCAGCAGCGGCGCCACCTTGTCGAAGGCCCGGATGGTGGCGTCGATCGCCTTCTCGTCGTGCGCCACCGACATCGTCCAGACGTCGTCCTGCCCCGGCGGGGCGGGGAGCACGCCGTTGTTGGCCATGCCGAAGTAGAAACGCATCCAGCGATCCTCGCTGTAGTGCAGGAAGTCGCGGTAGTTCTTCACCGGTCGCCGGCCGAGCCACAGGGTGCCGAACGGCCCGAGCTGCGTCACGTGAGCATCCAGCCGGTGGCGCCGCACCACCTCTTCGTAGCCTTTGCGCAGGCGGCGCGACAGGCTGTTGAGGCGGCGATAGACGCCGCGCGTCATGACCCGTCCGAGGGTGGCGATGCCGGCCGCCAGCGAGGCGCGGTTGCCGCAGTAGGTGCCGGTGTGCAGCACCTCGTCGCGGACGATCAGGTCCATGACTTCCTGCCGCCCGCCGAAGGCGCCCATCGGCAGGCCGCCGCCGATCGACTTGGCTAGGCAGACGAGGTCGGGTCGTATCCCGAGAAACTCACACGCCCCGCCCCACGCCAGCTTGATGCCGGTCTTGACCTCGTCGAAGATCAACAGCGCGTCATGCTCGTCGCACAGTCGGCGCAGCTCCTCGATGAAACCCGGCTCGGGAAGGCAGAGCCCGTAGTTGAGGATCACCGGCTCCACCAGCACCGCGGCGATCTCCCTGCCATGCTCACGGAAGCGCCGGCGCACCGTGTCGATATCGTTGTAGCCGGCGACCAGCGCCCCCTCGAGCGCCCCGGGGATCAGCCCGGCGGCGGCGTAGTCGGGCTGCGGGTCGTCGGCGGGCCCGGCCTTGTCGGGGCGCGAGCGGAAGCCGCCGAGCACCGCGTCGTAGGTGCCGTGATAGGCCCCCTCGAAACGGAGGATGCGGGTGCGCTTCGTGAAGGCGCGCGCCAGGCGCACGCTGTACATCACCGACTCTGATCCGGTGTTGGTGAGACGCACCTGGTCGACGGGGAAGCGCTTGCACAGGAGCTCGGCGATGGTGCGGTCGTCGCGCGACGGCAGGGCGAACATGCTGCCGGTGGCGACGGCGCCCTTCACGGCGCGGGAGATCTCCGGGTGGGCGTAGCCGACCACCATCGTCCCCTGGGCCAGGTTGTAATCGATGTAGCGGTTGCCGTCGACGTCCCACAGGTGGCAGCCGCGGCCGCGCTCCATGACGATCGGGTACGGCTCGTAGAACCGGAACGAGCTGCTCACCCCCATCGGCATGACGACGCGGGCGCGCCGCGACTCGGTCGCCGAGCCGCGCGTGCGGCGGAAGAACTCCTGCATGATCGGATCGCCGGCGTACCTGGCGTGATGCACCACGACGGGGCTCGCGGTCACGCGTGTGGCGGTGGCGGCGGGTCGACGGGTCGCCGCGCCGCTGGCGCGCGGCCGCGCGGCCTCGGGGAATCGCGCCCCTGGTTCGTTGGAAGATGGATCTGCCATGATGCGTCTCTCCTGTATCAGCGTCTCAGGTCCTTGAGGATCTCGCGGCTGGCGTTGAGCCCCGGGCCGCCCATCACGCCGCCGCCGGGGTGGGCGCCGGAGCCGCACAGGTACAGTCCGCGGATCGGCGAGCGGTGATCGGCGTAGCCGGCGGCCGGCCGCAGGAAGAACAGCTGGTCGGGGGTGATCTCGCCGTGGAAGATGTTTCCCTCGGTGAGGCCGTAGTCCTTCTCCATGTCCCACGGGGTGATCACCTGCCGGGCGATGACCGCCTTCTTGATGTTGGGGGCGTACTCGGCGATGGTGTCGATCACCAGGTCGCCCACCTTCTCGCGGATCTCCGGCCAGGTCCCTTCCTTGAGGTGGTACGGGCCGTACTGCACGAAGCACGACAGGACGTGCTTCCCCTCGGGGGCCAGCGAGTCGTCGAGCGTCGACGGGATCGCCCCTTCGATCATCGGGCGCCGCGACACGCGGCCGTACTTCAGGTCGTCGTAGGCCTCTTCGAGGTACTCCATGCTCGGCGCGATCTCGAACAGGGTGCGATGCTGCACTGCCTTCGGATCCTTCCCCGGCAGGCATTTCCAGTCGGGCAGCTCGCTCAGGGCGCAGTTCACCTTGATCGACGACCCCTGCATCTTGAAGCGGCGGATGTCGTCCACGAAGTCGGCGGGGAGCTCTTTCTCGTCGACCATCTTCAGGTAGGTGCGCTTCGGATCGGCGTTCGACGCCACCACGCGCGCGTGCAGCTCGTCGCCGTTCTTCAGGGCGACGCCGGTGGCGCGCCCGTCGTGCACGATGACACGATCCACCTCGGCGCCGGTGCGGATGGTGACGCCGAGATCCTGGCACGAGCGCGCCAGCGCCTGCGTCAGCCCTCCCATGCCGCCGCGCACGTAGCCCCACGCGCCCGGCACGCCGTCGACCCCGCCGACCATGTGGTGCAGGAGGACGTAGGCCGAGCCGGGGGTCATGACGCCGACGCAGCTGCCGATGGTGGCGCTCAGCGCGAGCGACGCCTTGATCTGCGTCGACTCCAGCCGCCGGTCGAGGTACTCCGCAGCCGATGCGGTCATCAGCTCGACCAGCAGCTTCATGTCCTTCTTGCTCAGCTTCTTGAACTTGCGCAGCAGCTTGAAGTAGGCCCAGTGGTCGCGCAGCCCGCGGGGCGGAAAGTTCGGCGCCGTGGTGCGCATCAGGTCCTCGATCAGCGGCAT
>JAUYMC010000133.1 GCA_030699545.1 Gemmatimonadales bacterium
CGGCCAGGCGCTCGAGATCGCGCACGCCGTCGAGCGCTTCGCGCAGGCGCTCGCGGCCCCGGCCGTCGGCCGCCAGGCTGGCCACCGCGTCGAGCCGCGCGTCGATCGCCGCGGGATCGACGAGCGGTGCGAGCAGCCAGCGGCGCAGCAGCCGCCCGCCCATCGGGGTCAGGGTGCGGTCGATGACCGCGAGCAGCGTCGCGTCCTGGGCGGCGCGGAGCGGCTCGACCAGCTCGAGGTTGCGCCGCGTCATCTCATCGAGCGGCAGGATGTCGCCACGGCGCACCATCACGGGGCGGGCGAGGTGCGGCAGGCCGCCGGGCTTCAGCTCGCGGGCGTAGCGCAGCAGCGCGCCGCCGGCGCCCAGCGCCGGCCGGTCCGCGGCCTCGATGCCGAGGCCGTCGAGAGACGCCAGATCGAACGTGCGCAGCAGGTCTTCGCGCGCGAGCTCGGGGTCGAACTCCCACCCCTCCCGCTCGGTCACGGTCGCGTCGGCGGGACGCACCAGGGTGCTTCCGCCCGGCAGAATCAGCTCCCGCGCCTCATAGCGGCCGAGGGCCGCGGCGAGCTCGTCCGGCGCGACGACTTCCAGCGTCAGCTCCCCCGTGGTGATGTCGAGCGCCGCGACCCCCGCGGCGTCGCCGCGCGGATCGATGGCCAGGAGATAATTGTTGCGGTTGCGGACCAGCCAGTCGTCGGTGAGCACGGTTCCCGGCGTGACGGTTTCGACGACGGCGCGGCGCACGATGCCTTTGGCGAGCTTGGGGTCCTCGACCTGCTCGCAGATGGCCACGCGGTGCCCTTTGCTGATCAGCCGGCGCAGGTACTCGGTGGCCGCTTTGACGGGCACGCCGGCGAGGGGGACCTCGGCCGCACCGCCGTTGTTGCGCGACGTGAGCGTCAGGCCCAGCTCGCGCGCGGCGAGCTGAGCGTCATCCTCGAACATCTCGTAGAAGTCGCCCATCCGGAAAAAGAGGATGGTCTGCGGGTGCTGCGACTTGATCTCCCGGTACTGCTGCATGAGCGGAGTTTCGGCGACCCGCCCGCCGCTCTGCGTCACGGCTCCTCCACCACGAACGGCCGGCCGCCCAACCGGGTGCGGAGCCGCCGCTGCGTCCGCTGGGCTTCTTCGCGCGTGGCGTAGCGGCCCACGCGCACCTTGAAGAAGCCGCTGGTGTCGCGCACCACGCGCGCGTCGAATCCCATGACGCGCAGCCGGGTGAGCATATCGTCGACTTGAGCGGCGCTGCGCACGGCCAGGACCTGTACCGCGTAGGTCGTGGGCCCGGAATTCGCCGCGGCCGGCGCAGGGACTGGAACCGGCCCACCCGCGGCCACGGGACAGCGGGCGGCGTAGAAGCTCACCTGATTCCGGAACTCGACGTCGTCGCCCGCGCCCGCCAGCGCCTCGCGAATCAGCGCGCACCCCCGCGCTTCGTTCTCCAGCTCGAAATACGCCCGCGCGGCGGTGAACCCGGCGCGCGCGCGGAGCGGGGAGTCGGGGTAATCGCGGAACAGGCGCTCCGCCGACTGAATGGTCTGCGCCGGATCGCGCTGCGCGAAGTACAGCTGCGTGAGCAGGAGGAGGGCATCGTCCGCCCACGGCGTCGCGCCGTACTCGACGACGATGCGATGCAACGTCGTCGCGACCGTCGGCGCGTCCGGCGCGATCTTCGCATACGCGAGCAGCGCCTGTGGGTAGGCCGAGTCGCCGGGCGGCGTCGTCGCGAGCACCCGCCGCACCATTCCCCGCGCGGAGTCCGCCTGCCCCGTCTGCGCGAGCCGCAGCGCGTCCACGAGGCGGGCGTCGGTCTGCGCGGCCAGACGGCCGGACGGCCGGACGGCCAGCAAGGTCAGTGCGGCGAGGATCGGCCATCGGGCCGTCCGGCCGTCCGGCCGCTTCACGCCGCCTCCCGCTGCACCGCGGCGAATCCCAGCACCAGCTGCGTCACGATGCCGCGGTCATCGGTCACGGTCGTCGTCTTGAGAGCGACATCGGCGGCGAGGGTCGCGCGCAGGGCGGCGGCCAGCTCCGCGGCACTCCACAGCCCGCTCCAGCGGGTCCAGCGTCGTGCTTCCTCTTTATAACCGCGGAGTTCCTTGCTGTAGGGACGCACCGAGAGCAGCAGCTGGAATGTGGCGCTCTCCACCTGCGTGTCGCCTTTTCCCCGGTCGCGTTCGGCGCGCGCCACCGCGGTGCCAATGAGATGCAGCCCGAGCACGGTCACGATCCTGACCCCGGTGACGCCGACCTGTCCGAGCACGGGGCCGATCAGCGGTACGGCGTCGGCCGCGCGCCGGTCGAGCGCCGCGGTCACGAGGTCTTGGAGCGTCTGGCCTCGCCGGACGCCGACGAGCATGGCGACGTCGGCGGCGGTCACGGGACGCGCTTCCGGGCCGGCCGCCGCCGCGAGCTTGTCGAGCTCGCGCGCCAGCATGCCGAGATCCCCCCCGACCGCGTCGATGAGGTCGTCCACCGCCTCGGCGTCGATCTCCAGCTTGAGACCGGCGGCATGATGGCCCACCCAGCGGACCACCCGCTCCGGTGGCAGCGGCTCGAGCACCACCCCGGCGGCCTGTTTCAGCAGGTCGGCGTCCGGCTCCTCCCCGGCTGAGGACACGAGGATGAGGACGGTGGAAGGGTTGGGAGCGTGGAGGTAGCGCAGCAGTTCGTCGCGCAGCTTGGACTTCCGCTTGCCCAGGAGCTCGACCCCCCGGATCACGACGGCCCGCCGCTCGGCGAGCAGGGGGAGGGTGTGGACGAGCGAGTGGAAGGTCTCGACGTCCAGGTCTGCGGCAAAGCGGGTGTCGAGGTTGAAATCGCGGGCGGCGGGGTCGAGCCCGGCGTCCAGGATGGCGCGAATGGCCTCGTTCTTGAGGACATCCTCATCACCATATAAGAAGTACACGGGTCCGGGAGAGCTCTTCTTCAGGCCGCGAAGAAGGGCGTCGAGCGTAAGCGCCGCCATACGGCGGGAAGTTACCCCCTACCGCCCTCCGGCGGCAGGCGGCACTTGCGTGACCGCGGGCTGAACCAGCGCCGTCCCATACGGATAGGGATTGCCGTTCACGACGCTCGCGCGGGGATCCTGAAAGGTGACGAAGGGGAGTCCCGGATTCGCGACGGGTTTGGGGAAGGCGGCCGGGGGGAGCAGCGGGGCGCGGGCGAGCTGTGGGCGCCGGCCCACGTCGAGCACCAGGAGCGCGAGCGCGATGACGACGAGCAGCGCCGCCGCGAACCGGGTTCGCGCGGGCGTCGCGACGCCTTCCCGCCGTTCTCGCTCCAGCCGGGTGTTGAGCTTATTGCGGAAGTCGGGCGAGGGGGCGATCGACGCTTCTTGGACCGCCGCGTGCAGCGCCTGCATGCCGCGCCGCACCGTCGCATCGTAACGCCGGCACGACGCGCAGTCCGCCAAATGGCGCTGCCAACTGCGCACGTCCCGGCGGGCAGTAATCAACCCGTCTCGGAAGTCACTGTGCCGATCCAGGAACTCGCTACATCGCATGTTGGGAGGGTGGTACCGCCCGGGCCGCTGGGTGTTCCCGCGGCCCGGGGTTCGTCGGGTCAGGCTATGCTAGACGAGGATGGGGCTGATGAGCTGGGCGAAGCTGTTGCGTGCCCGATTCAGGCGACTCTTCACCGTCCCCAAATTGCACCCGGTGATTTCGGAGATCTCCTGATAGCTCTTGCCCTCGAGCTCACGGAGAACGAACACCTCCCGGTGGTGTTCGGGCAGCCGGTGCACGCACTGCTCCACGGCGTCCTTCAGGAAGCGCTTGCGGTACAGATCGTCGGGCCGCGCCGTCGTGTCCTCAAACTGCAGCGGCCGGTGATCGGCCTCCCAGTTCTTCTTGATCGTCTGAAACAGCACGAGCGGATTGCGGCTGCGGTTACGCAGCTCGTTCTTCGCCAGGTTCGACGCGATCGTGTAGATCCAGGTCGAGAATTTCTTCGTCTGATCGAAGCGGTGCAGGTGCCGGAACACCCGAATGAATACTTCCTGCACCAGGTCTTCCGCGCGCTCCCGGTCACCGATGGTGCGATTGACGAAATTGAGCAGCCGCGTCTGATAGCGATCGACGAGCGTCCCAAACGCCTGCGAATCCCCTGCGAGATGCCGCATGACGACGTGGCCGTCGTCCAGCTCGTGCAACACCACGCGCTGCTGTGCACGCGGCGATTCGACGATGGGAGCGGCCCGCTTCATGGTGGTTGCCCGCATGGCTTTACCCCTGCGTTACAGGCGGAAACACCGACCAAAGTAATCTTCCATCTGCTAGCCGGAACAAATGGCATGAAGCGTGCCCTGCTCGCGCCAACCGCAACTACTTGTGTAACAACAACTTAATGTTATTCACCGGTTCGCGAATCGGAATATTGTCTCGCGCCCGGGACAGCGCAATTACACTCTTGGACTAGATCGGAAGAGGGCGGGGTACTAATGCCCTAGAATGAAGCCCGCTACGTAAAGGATTCCCACCACCGTCTTTGCGTCGCTGATCCCCCCTTCCTTGATCAGGGTGATTACCTGGGAGAGTGGTTTCGACACGACCTCGATGAACTCATCCTCCTCCCGCGCCGGCGCGCCACTTGTCAGGTCGGCCGCCCAGAAGAGATGAATCCGCTCGTCGGTGAAGCCGGGGGTGGTCCAAATCGTGGTCAGGGGCTCGAGCCGGCCCGCCGTCACGCCGGTCTCCTCGAGCAGCTCACGCCGCGCGCAGTCGATCGGCTGTTCGCCGGCGTCGAGCCGCCCCGCGGGGATCTCGAACAGCGAGCCATTCGTGGCGTAGCGGTACTGGTGAATCAGCAAGACGGCCGGATCGGGGCCGGTCGGGTTGGACAGGATCGGCACGACCGCGGCGGCGCCGGGATGGCGGACGATCTCGAGCTCCCCCGTGGTGCCATTGGGGAAGCGCACCGTGTCCACGTCGAGCGAGATGACCCGGCCTGAGTGGACCTGACGGCGGGCGAGGTGCATGGGGTGCTCCTAGTGCTGGAACAGCCAGGTGATGGGGACCTTGTAACCTTCGGCGAGGAGGTAGCGCAGGTTGCGCCGGCTGCTGCGCTGGATGGGCGAGCGCGTGGCGGGGGAGGAGAAGGCGACCAAGCCCTCGCGCCGCGCCAGGATGCGCAGCCGCAGCATGTGGAATCCGTCGCTGACGAGCAGCACGCGCCGGCTACTCCGCGCCCCGAACCAGCTGCGGACCTGGCCCAGCGAGGCGCGGGTGTCGGCGCCGGCTTCGAGGGCCACGAGGGCGTCGGCAGGCAGCCCGCGCCGCGCGAGGTAGTCGCGGCCGACGTTCGCTTCGTTGAGCGTGTCACCGGGACCGATGCCGCCGGTCACGAGGATGATGGGAGCCAGGCCGCGCTGATACAGTGCTGCGGCGTGATCGAGGCGGGCGCGAAAGACGGGTGACGGGCGCCCGTTGTACTGCGCCGCGCCCAGGACTACGACGGCGTCGGCGGAGCGGGCTTCGCTGCGGCGTGCGTGAATCTCGACTGCCACGACCACCGCGGCCCACGCGGCCGCGAGCAGCACCGCGGCCGTCGCGGCCGCTTTGAACACACGACGGAGACTCCAGAACGCCATCCCACAAGATACTCAGGGACGGGTCAGCAACTCCTCAAACAGCGCGAGGGCGCGGGGGTCTTCCGACTGCCCCAGCCAGAAGATCGCTTTCCGCCGGATCCGTGCCGCTCGCGCCGGTGCGCCACTCCCCGCCGACGTAGGCCCGTACCTCGGTCACCGCGCCGCCGCGCCTGGTCAGCGCAATCCGCACCGGTCCGGAATCGCACGCCGATGCCCCGTCTTTGCAGTCCCAGCTGATGATGTTGCGCCCGTTGCCGTACACGCCGGGCCGGGCGGCGAAGCTGAACCGCACGCTGCCGTCGGGCGCGCCGGCGATGCGCCGCTCGAGCGATCCCTGCTGCGCCAGCAGCAGCGCCAGCGTGAGCGTGATCATTGGTTGATGAGCTCCTGGAGGAACTGCGCCGCCCGCGGATCGCGCGACTGGCCGATCCAGAAGATCGCCTTCTTGCGCAGCTCGCGGTCGGGTTCCGTGCGCGCGATGGCGAAGAGTTTGTCGAGGGCCGGCCCCTCGCGCCGCTGTGAGAACACGAAGATCAGCTGCTCCTTGATCTCCCGGTCCCGCACGCGGTCGTACAGCGCCACGAAATCGGCCATCGGCGTGGCGCGCGACTGGCCCGCCCAGAACAGCGCCTTCTTGCGGAGCTCGATGTCCTCCCGCTCGTTGAGCGCGATGTCGAGCAGCCAGCGGGCGTTGTCCTCGCCGCGCATCTGCGACACGGAGAACAGCACTTTCTCCTTCAACTCCGGACTGTCGAGCCGCGGGTACAGGTTGCGCAGGAACGCCTGATTCTCGGCGCTGCGGTGCTGGCTGAGCCAGAAGATCGCCTGCTCACGCAGGTGCCCCGGCGCGTCGCGGCGCTCCACGTACCCGCGCAGAATGGCCCCGGCGCGCTCGCTGCGGTGCTGCGACAGCGCGAAAATCGCCTTCTCCTGAACGGCGGCGTCGCGCGAGGAGCGCAGCACGGAATCGAGCGCCGTCACCGCTTCCTCGCCCGGCACCTGCGACAGCCAGAACACCGCCTGCTCGCGGACTTCCTGATCGGGGTCGCTGCGGACGGCGTCGAGCAGGATCGCGGACGTCTCGGGGCTGCGCTTCTGCGACACGAGAAACACCGCCTTGCGCCGCAAACAGGTCGAGCCGCTGTCGCGCCGGGCCAGCACGGTCTTGAGCAGCGGCACCGCCCGGTCGGCGTCCATCTGGAGCACGGCGTTCAGCGCGGCGATGCGCATATCGTCGTCGTCGTCGCATCCCGACGAGCGCCCGGAGCGCGGCGGGCGCGGCGCACTCGGCGTCCGGGGCGGGACGGGCGCGACGGTCGGCACCGGCGCGATCGGGTCCACCGCCTGGGCGATGGCTTCCGCGGCCTGGGCGTCGCCGCGCCGGGCCAGCTCACCCTGAATGCGGCGCAGCAGCACTTCGGCATCGCGCCGAGTGGTGGCGTTCGGGTGCCGCTGGCGCTGCGTCTCGAGCGCGGTCCGCGCGGTCCGCAGATCGTCCGCTGAGCCGGTGCGATACAGCGCGAACGCTTCCCAGTAGTGGGAATCGCCGACGTACGACGAGCGCGGGTAGCGCTGCCGCAGCGACCGGAACATCTCCGCCGCCCGGGCATACTGGTCGCGGTTCAGCGCCTGGCGCGCGGCGCGGTACAGCGAATCGCCGGGGTCCTGCGCGTCCCCGTACTCGAGCGCCGCCGGTTCCGGCGCGCGCGAGGCCATGAGGGGCCCCGGATCCTGCGCGGTGAACGTCACGACGGCCAGGAACAGCGGTACGAGCGACATCAGAGCGCTCCTTCAAAACGGACTGGTACAGGCCCGGCGGGAATCGCCGAGCGCAGCTTGGGCAACACGTTCGAGCGGTCCATGCGCTGCGTGATCAGATCGGCGTCGGACACGCCATTCGACTGCAGCTGGGAGATCTGCACAAGGACGAGCTCGAGGTCCTGGAGCAGCAGACGCAAGCGCGCATCGTCGGCGGCGGGCGAATCGAGCATCAGCCGTGTGGTGGACAGGAGATCGCGCGCCTGGCCGGTGAAGCGCGGGCTCACCTGGCCGTCGCGCAGGTCGGCGCGAAACCCGGTGAGGAACGCTTCGGTGCGCGACAGATACTGGGTCGCGGCGACGTGATACAGCAGATCGCGGTTGGTGGTGTCGTTCGCGACGGCGGTGCCGTTGGGGGAGGCGCCGTCGCCACCTCCCGCGCTCCAGCGGCCGATGCCGATGCCCAGGACGAGCATCGCGGCGGCGGCCAGCGCCCAGCGCGCCCACGGCCGCAGCGCGAGGACGGGGACGGACCGCCGGCGCCGTTCCGCGATCCGTGCCCACAGCTCGTCCCGGGGTGTGGGGCGGGGGGCGTGGTAGGACTGTGCGGCGTCCTTGAGCCACTGCTCGAACCTGGGATCTTCGTGCTGGTCGATCATGTCGCCCACTCTCCGGCAAAGTCCGCGAGCGCCACGCGCAGCTTGGCGCGGGCGCGGGACAACTGTGCTTTCGACGTTCCCGTTTCGACGCCGAGTGCGGCGCCGATCTCTTCGTGCGTGTAGCCTTCGACGTCGTGCATCAGGAACACGGTGCGATATCCCTCCGGCAACGCATCGATCGCTCGCGCGAACCGTGTCTTGAGATCGGGCTCGGATTCCCGGGGCGTCACGCCTACCGCGCCGGCCTCATCCAGATCCGCTTCGCGGGTGTGGAACCGCTTCACTTTCCGCAGGCCGTTCAGCACGACCGTGGTCGTGATCGTGTGGAGCCAGGTGGAGAGCGCCGAGTCGCCCCGGAAGCTGTCGAGCTTGCTGAACGCGCGAATGAACGTCTCCTGCGTGAAGTCCTGCGCGAGCGCGTCGTCGCCCGCCAGGCGATAGGCCAGGCGGTAGACGCGATCGACATGCGCGTCGTACAAGGCGCGTGCGGCGACGCCGTCCCCGGCGCGGACGCGGTGAATCAGTTCTCGTTCGTCCACGAAGCTCCGAGGCCACGGGCGGTTCTCGTAACTACCGGTGGGACACAGCGGAAGCGGAAAGGGTTACGTGGCGTTAGCGGGTGCCGAACAGCCGGTCCCCGGCGTCCCCGAGGCCCGGCATGATGTAGCCCTTGGCGTTGAGCTCGCGGTCCAGGGCGGCCGTGTAGACGGGCACCTGGGGATGCGCGGTGAGCATGGCCTGCACGCCGGCGGGCGCGGTGACGAGGCAGAGGAAGCGAATCCGTTGCGCCGGGGCGCCGGCGCGAATCAGGGCGGTGACCGCGGCGACCGCCGAGCCGCCGGTCGCGAGCATCGGGTCGAGTATGAAGAAAGCCCGGTCCGCCTCTCCCGACGGGATCTTGAAGTAATAGTCGACGGGTTGCAGCGTGTCGTGGTTTCGGTACAGCCCGATGTGCCCCACGCGCGCCGAGGGGATGAGTTGGGAGATCCCTTCCACCATCCCGAGGCCGGCTCGGAGGATGGGGACGAGCGTGAGCTTCTTCCCGGCCACCTGGACGCCGGTGGTCTTCTCGAGCGGAGTCTCGAGATCGACCGATTCGAGCGGGAGGTCTTTGGTGACCTCGTACGCCATCAGCATGGCGATCTCGTTGACGAGCTGCTTGAAGTCGCGCGTGCTGGTCCGCTTGTCGCGCAGGATGGTGAGCTTGTGCTGGATCAGCGGGTGCGCGAGCACCGTGAGATTGGGGAACGCGGGCGCGGCCATGGGGAGAAAGTATGCTGCCGGTTGCGACCCCGCGACGGGCGGGTATGTTCTTCCGCCCACGCCTTGCCGAGGAGCCGTCCCGATGAAGCGCTTGGCCCTGTTGATCGCCCTGGCGGCCGTCGCCGCTCCGGCATTCGCCCAAAATGCTCCCGCGACCCGCAAGCGGCTCGCCGTGATCGACTTCGATTACGCGACGGTGCACGCCTATGTGCACGACATCTGGGGATCCGACGTGGACATCGGCAAGGGCGTCGCCGACATGCTGGTGAACCAGCTGGTCCGCAACGGCACGTACTCGCTGGTCGAGCGCAAGCAGCTCGATCGGATTCTGCAAGAGCAGAACTTCCAGCAGAGCGGGCGCGCCGACGCCTCGACGGCGGCGCAGCTGGGCCGGATCCTCGGGGTCGACGCGATCGTGATCGGGTCGATCACGCAGTTCGGCCGGGACGACAAGAAGCTCGGCGTGGGCGGCGGCGTGCGGGTGGGCGGTGTGGGGATTGGCGGCATCGGCCGCCGGTCGTCCAAGGCGGTGGTCGGGATCGATGCGCGCATCGTCGATGTGCGGACGGCGGAGATCCTCGGCGTCGCCACGGGATTCGGGGAGTCGAAGCGTTCGGGCGCGACGCTGGTGGGCAGCGCGTCGGTGGGCGGCGTCGCCGCGGGCGGCGGCGTGGACATGCAGAGCTCGAACTTCGCGAGCACGATTCTGGGCGAGGCCACGCGTCTGGCGGTGGACAGCCTCGTGACCGAGCTGGTGGGCGCGCAGTCCCGGATCACCGAGACGGTCGCCGCGATTCAGGGGCTCGTCGCGGACGTCACGGAGTCGGAGATCATCATCAATAAGGGAACGCGCGACGGCGTGCGGGTCGGCACCGAGTATGACATCGTGCGCGGCGGCCGCGAGATCCGTGATCCGGCATCCGGGCGCGTGCTGCGCCGCATGACGGAGAAGGTGGGGAAGGTGAAGATCACGTCGGCCGACGAGGGATCGGCGGTCGGCACGGTGACCGGCGCGCCGGTACGCGTGGGCGACTGCGTGGGGAGCTGTCCGGTCAAGCCCTGAACGGCTGCTGAACCACCACTGAGGCGTCTGGGCGCCTGGCCGTCTACTTGGCGTCCAGGCGCCTAGTTTCTATCTTCCGTTTCGTTTTTCGGCCAGGTAGCTCAGTTGGTAGAGCAGCGGACTGAAAATCCGCGTGTCGGCAGTTCGATTCTGCCCCTGGCCATTTACCACTGAAACCGTGAAAAAAGACGTAGAAGAACGGCGTCTAGCAACGACGTCGAGCAACGTCGTTCATGACTGCGTCTAGCAAGGTCTCTACGAAGTTATTGGCCACGTATGGCGACGAATTGGTCACGCAACCCTGCGGCGGCGCAGCATCGTCAGCCATGGTCCTGCGTGCCGATCCAAGCAGATTGCTCGTTTCTTAGGTGGCCGAGGAAGTCGCGAAAGACTGTGCCCAGTTGGCCAAGACCTTCCGCGGCCCCGGAGCGTTTGCTCGCGGTGACCAGCTCGTTCGCGCTTCCACCTCCATCGTCTCGAATATTGCTGAAGGCTGCGGGCGCGGCACGGTACCTGACTTTCGCCGCTTTCTGCTGCACGCCCGTGGCTCCGCACAGGAAACACTTGCCCAACTCCGACTAGTAGACCCCACGACGCCCGAACAGGGCCGGTTCATTCGAATGTTGCAGGGCCGAACCGTCTTTGTCCTGAAACTCATCAACCGACTATATGAGCACCCGCCTCCAAGCAGTTGACGCCGTCGTTAGACGCCGTTGTTAGACGTCTTTGTTGGACGTTCTTGTTGGACGTTCTTGTTAGACGCCGTTGTCAGACGCCTACAGCGTCTTCAGGAACGCCACCAGCGCCGCCCGGTCTGCCGCCGGGAGTGCCCGGAACAGATCACGCGCTTTCGCTCCCTCGCCCCCATGCAGCTCGATGGCCTCTTCCGGTGTCTTCGCGCGGCCGTCGTGCAGGAACTGGGTCGCGAGCCGCAGCCCCATCAACGGCTCGGTCCGGAACTCACTCGGCGTCGCAAGGCCAAAGCAGATGTCCGCCCGCTCTTCCCCCATGTCGTGCAGCAGCAGATCGGTGTACGCCGCGACCTCCTTGCGGCGTAGGGCCGGGATCGGGTTTTCACCAGTGCGCAGCACCGGGACGTGGCAGGCGGGACAGCCGCTGCGCGTGAAGGCGTCCCGGCCCCGCCGTGCCTCGCGCGACGGCTTCAGTGGCGCGGGGGGCGCGAGCAGTCGGACAAACGCGTCGGTGAGCTCGAGACCGCGGGCGCCAAGCTCGGGCTCGGGCGCCGGATCGGTTCCGGCGGGAAACGAGTCGCCGGAGACGGTGCCTTCCACCGGCACGGAGGGATTCGTAATACCGCTCTCGATCTGAAAGGCGCCGTCATTGAACTCGCGCAGCGTCGGCACGAGCGCCTTGCGCCCGAACCGCCCCAGCCGGCCGTCGAAGAAGCGATTGGGTCGCCCGGAAATGCCGTCGCCATCCGTATCGTCGGGATCGGCGTAGGCGAGAATCACCGAATCTGGGACGGCGTCCAGAAGCCCGAACCCCAAGACGTCGGGTGTGGTCCGTCGGGCAATGGTCGTCACACCGGGCGGCACCGCCTCACGGTCGATGCCGAGCGCGGCACGCAGGGCGGGCGTCACGCTGTCCTGGAACACCGGCCCGCCCTGCGCCGCGAGCACGTCGCACGGGAGTCCCGGACGCTCCGGGTGAAACACGGCGGCATGGCGCTCGACTTCGTCGCCGTTCGCGCCCGTCACGGGCGCGTCGTGGCACGCGCCGCACCCGCGGGCGTTGAACAGCGGGCCGAGACCCACCTCCGGCGTGAACGTACTGTCGAATACGACGCGGCCGCTATCGAACCGCGCCCGCTCGGCGGCCGACAGACCGCGCAGTGGATCGCCCGGCTCCTGACGGCGACACGCGACGACCGTCCAGAGAACCGCGATCACCAGGCTGCGGCGCGTCATGGCGTGGCCGGCGGGACTCCCGATTCCATCCGGCCGACGCGCTCGATCGCGTAGGCGACGAATGCCGTCGGCCCGCTGCCGAAGAGGGCGCGAATCACGTCGCCGCGCTTGAGCTCCCCCATTGCGATGCTCTCGGGCTGACTGTCTTCCCGGTCGGTGATGGGCACGCTGGGCGGAACCTGCAGCCGCACGACGCGGAGCGCGAAGCCGACGCCGGTGGTCACCTCGAGCGTGCGCGTCGGAACGTCCACCGCGCTGATCGCGCCCCGCACGCTGT
>JAUYMC010000136.1 GCA_030699545.1 Gemmatimonadales bacterium
CCGCTCGGCAGCCAGCTCCGCCTGCGGCGGCAGCCCCGTCTCGAGGCCTTCGACTTCGTGCCCCAGCGCGTTGCGGCGCTCGCGAACCCGCTCCTGCGCGTGCGTGAGCTGCTCGTGCCGCAGCACCCGCGACAGAAACGCCGCCCGCTCCGGGCGCGTCGCATCGGCCAGGACGGCGAGCTCCTTCTGGCCGGTGAAGTAGGTATTGAAGAACTCGTCGTGCGTCATGCCCACGACCCGCTGCAACCGCCCCGTCACCTCTTTGAGCGAGTTGGCCACGAGCACGTTGTCCTGATACAGCTCGGCCGTATTGAGACCGCGCTCCACGCGGAATTCGTGACTGCCCAGGCCGAACTCGAGCTCGACGCGCACCGTGGCCCGCGCCTTGGCGCGCAGGTTCCGGATGGAGTCCTTGTCGCCGCGCGCGGCCGGGTTGCCGTACATCGCCCACGCGATCGCCTCGAGCAGCGACGTCTTGCCGGAGCCGTTCGGTCCGATGATGCCGGTGATGCCGTCGCCGAACGCGATCTCGGTGTCGGCGTGCTGCCGGAAGTTCACGAGCCGCAGCCGGTGGAGCTTCACGCCAGCTCCTCGGCACGCGCCGCCGCCTCGAGGTACTCGACGCCGAGGCGCACGAAGGTCTGGCGATTGAGCTCGGCATCGAGCGGGCGGCGGGTGAGGAAGTCCCGCACGGTTTCGGGCAGCGGCTGGCGCCTGCCGCCGGGGATGGCGCCGGCCGTCGCATCGCGCACGGCCGCGGGACGGCGGAGGTCGAGATGAAAGTTGAGGGCGCGGGATTTGGATGCGCGGATGGCGGCGTGGTCGAGGTCGCGCGCGGTGGCGCGCTCCACGTCCCAGACGAGCAACCGCACCACCTGGTCGTCGATCTTGGCCTTTTTCACCCGCTCGGCGATCGCCGCGTCGAGCTGTTTGGCGTTGAGTCCGGCCCCCTGGATCGGCGGGAGATCGAGATGGCGGCGCGCGGGCGCGATCGGCCGAAACGTCACCCGCGCACCCGGCAGCTCGACCAGCAGGTATCCCTTCCCCGTCTTTCCACCCCGCTGCTCCGCTTCCTCCTGCAGCTGGCCCCACGGGTTGGGAGGGAGATACTCGAGCGCGCCTGCATACCAGGCATTTGCCGCGACCGCTTTCGTGCTGTGGTAATGGCCGAGCGCGACGTAGTCCCACTTCTCGGGGGAGATCATCTCGCGCGACAGGATGGCGCCGCCATATTCGAGCGTGCCACGCTCTTCGCCGAGCCCCGGCGGGTGGCCATGAATGACGAGCACGTTGCGGGTCGGGCCGCCCGGCTCCGGGCGCAGCGCCGGGAGGTCTTCGCGCGCGACGGCCTGATGCGGCACCGCGAGGACCGCGCAGTCGATCTTGGGAAAGACGAGCCGCTTCGGCACATCCACGGCGATCTCGACGCCCAGCGCCTCGTACAGGCGGAGAATCGTGCCGGTCTCGGTGGAGCGCGGCGTGTCGTGATTGCCGGCGATCGCCACGACGGGAGTCTCGCGCAGGCTGCTGCGCAGCCGCTGCAGCTGCTGGAAGCAGAACAGGATCGCGGCGTTGGTCGGCCGCACCGAATGGAAGATGTCGCCCGCGATGACGATCAGATCGGGATGCTGCTCGATGACGTCATCGATCGCGCGGCGGAAGACGTCCGCCACGTCGGCCTCGCGCTGATTCGTGCCTTTGGGCGTCTGCCGGTCGAACTGGCGGAAGCCGAGGTGCAGGTCGGCGAGGTGGGCCAGCTTCATCCGGTCACGGGCCCTCGCGCAACCGCAGCGTGGTTTCCGTGTCGGAGTTCATTTCCATCGTCTGCGCTCCCATCGCTCCGCCCGAAACGCGCATGCGCGCGGTGCCCTTGATCGTGCTGCTCACGACGGCGCCCCGGGTCAGCGAGAAGTGCTGATCGCCCGTGAGCGTACCGGCCAGCCGCAGCGTCGCCCGCTGTCCGCCCAGATCGAGCTCGAACGGCGCCTCGGGAAACGTGGTCGTGACGTCCAGCACCAGGGTCGTGTCGGCGCCCGTGACGTCCACGGATCGGACGGTGAGCTTGGTGGTCGAGGAGCCGGCGCCGCTCTTCACGCCGGGGAGCTGGCCGATGGGCAGCTCCGTTTCGATGGTCCAGGAATCACCCGGCCCCACGGGCTGTACCGGGAAGGCGTACGCCATCGCCTTGAGTCCGGCGGCCATCTGCGCGGTCATTTCGGGCGGCACGCCGGGGCTCGGCGCGAAATCGGTCCGGATCACCTGCGCCCGCTCGTCGAACAGGACCGTCGCGCGCAGCCCGCGCATCCGGTTCAGCTCGCGCGCCATCACCTCGGGAGGCACGCCCGGCGCTTCCATCCCTACCGAGTCGAACGTGATCCGCACGGCGGTGCCGCCCTCGGCCGGGCCCGCAACGGCCTGCGTGAAGTGCATGCGCATCACCATCTCCTGCTTGCCCATGCCGCTCATCGGTCCCGATTCCATGGTCATGGCATGCCGCTGCTCGAGCGTGTAGCGATACTCCGCCCCCGCGGGGGGATGGTAGCGCAGCGTGATCTTGGGACCGTCCCCACCGCGATCGCCGCCGCAGGCGGTGAGCATCAGCGTCAGGGCGGCGAACCAGCGCGTAGCACGAGTGGTCATGTCAGTAGGGCTCGTCAGCAATAGGGTTGAGTGGAGGGACCGCGGTGCGTTCGCGCGGAATGTCGGTGGACACCCGCCCGCCCAGCACTTTGCGGAAGTAGGCCAACACATCATCGGGTCGCGTCCGCCGCACGGCGGCGAGCGCGCGGCGCACGTCGTCCTCATCGCGCTCCGCGATGAGATCCTTCACCTGATTGGGACGGATCCGGCGATCGAGTCGGACCAGCTGCCGGACGACCGCGTCGTCGAACGGCAGATCGGCGGCGGGAGGAAAGCGTTCGACGCCGTCCCGGCCCCGCAGCACCGGCGGCTTGGGGAAGCGCACGAAGATCGGCTGCGTGAAATGCGGATGCCGCACCATCAGCTCGCCGATCGGCAGCGTCGCCAGCTTGATCTTGGTCGCGGGGCTCAGCACCTGGTATCCCGGCGTCGCCAGCTCGTCCATGTCCATCCGGCCGAACAGCTGCGTGGCCGCGTTGCCGACGACCCGCCGGTGCACCTGGGAGCGGAACTGCTCGGCGCCGAACAGCACCAGCCCGAGATAACGGCCGCGCTCCGAGATGTCGAGCAGCATCTTCTTGACGTAGGTGTCGGGCCCGTCGCCGGGCGCGTACTTGTTCAGCTCGTCCACGAACACCACGACGGCGTCCACGCCGAGGTCGCGGCGCTCGAGATGCTCGCGCAGCTTCGACACGGCGCGCGCGAACACGAGGTCCTGCCCGAGCGGGTCGACGTTGGCGACGTCCACGACGTAGACGGCGCGATCCTCGAACGCGCCCCACGGCAGGTCGCTGGAGGGTCCGTCGTCGGTGACGAGCCCCTTGCAGCGCGTGGAGATGTTCGACAGGCGGTTGCGGACCTTGCGGATCGTCGCGATGTGGTGCGTGCGCCAGGTGTCGCTGCGCCCGCCGCTCGTCAGCTCCAGGCCGTCGAAAATCGCGCGGAACAGCCGGTCGAGATCGGCGAACGTCTGCACGCGATGCGTGCCGCCGAATCCGTCGTCGAACGTCCTGGCCAGCACGCGGTCTCTGAGAAAATCGATGAAGGCGTCGGCCTTCGCGTCGATGTCGTCGCGATTGAGCAGCACTTCCGCGTAATCGACGACCTCGGCGAGGCCCCACGTGAGCGGCTCCACAATGTGGACCAGGTCCGCATGGGTGCGCAGCGTGTTGAGATTGACGCCATCCGCCTTGAGCGGCGCGTACATGCGCACGCGCTCGAACGGGCGCGAGGGAACGGCCAGCCGCTCGTAGCGCCGCCGGTCTTCGTCGCTCAGCGCGCCCGGCTGATCGAGGAAGCAGAGGTCCGGCCCTTTCACGTTGAAGCAGACGGCGGCCACTTTGCCTTTGTGCGCCGGGAAATGCTCGAAGATCGACGCCAGCAGGAACTCGACGGCGCTGGTCTTGGTGGCGAGGCCCGAGACGCCCGAAATGTTCAGATGCGCCGCTTCGGGCCCGATCAGGAAATCGGCATCGAGGTAGACGGGCGACTCGAGGCCCGCCGCGGTGTACAGGCCGATCGGAATGGCGGACGGCGTCGCCGAGTAGAGATAGCCATCCATCCGCAGCGCCTGCGCGACGTCGGCGTCACTGGCGACGAACACCTGGCCGATCGGCACGGGCTGGAGCGGCTCCTCGGGGGTCTGCCGCAGCACGGCCGCGGTCCAATAGCGGATTTCCTGGCGCGCGGTCGGCGCCTCGGCCGCGCGCGTCGGATCTCCCTCGGCGCCGACGACGTCGTGCAACGGCGTCGGCAGGTCAGAGTACGCAAAGCCGTCCGTCACCACGCCGTACACGACCCTTCCCCCCTCCCCCTTCCCCGCCGTTCCTTACTCGACTTTTACAATCGCCCCCATCCCGATCGACGTCTCGGTGGCGGTCCAGAAGTGGAATTGATGGGGCGTGGCCGGCGTCAGCTCGGTGGCGACGACCCGGCCGACCGGGGTCGGCGTCGAACCAGCGGGGGCGATCATGAGCCCGTCCTCGGGAGCCGGGAGCCGGGAGCCGAGAGCAGATCGCGCGGGGCGCGGGCCTTCAGATAGGTCTCCACGTCCTGTAAAGGATACAACAGCCGGTCCCAGCGCGCGTCGGGTGTAGCGAGCGGCGCGCGCTCGGCGCAGAGCCACCCGCTGATGGCCGAGGCCGCGGCCACGGTCGCGGCGTCGGCTCGCGCCTCGATCCGCAGCAATCCATAGAGCAGATCCTGCCCCTCCCACGGCCAGAGCCTGAGGTACCACGAGTAGACCTCATTGCGCGCGTGGCCGCCGCGCGCGCGGAACACGGACGTGCGATGCCCGGCGGGCACGGTGAGCGCGCGCTCCAGATTTGCGCCATCGAAAAACTGCGCGCCGTGGCTTTTGATCACCCCCAGCGCCCGGGGATGCGCCGCCAGCTTCCCCGACACCGACAGCAGACCGTCCACCAGCAGCCACTCCTCGGGACCAAGCACGGCCAGGCTACGCTCGGCGATCTCCCGCTCGAGGTTCTGGCGGGCCCCATCTACCACGCGACGCGCCAGCTCCAGCACCTTTCCCGGCTGGAGGCCGCCGTCCCGGTCGAGGGGCAGGTCCACGACATCGGGACAGGTGGTCTCGAGCACGCGGCGCACCGCCGGTTTCATACTGGCCAGCGGAGCGATCGCAAACTCACGGGACGATTCGAGCAGTGTCCGCGGCCGGCGATTGGGACCGCGACGGCGGGCGGCGGTCGCAACGTAGGCGCGGATCACCGGCGCGACGCCGTCGTAGCTGACCACCTTCCACTGTTGGATGCCGTCCAGAAAGCAGGCCGCACGGACGAGCGCGGGCGAGGTGACGGGATGGGCCGCGAGGTCGGGTTCTTCGATCAGCTCGGCGCCGGGGAGCGCGCCGTCATCGAGATCGGTCCAGCCGCGACTGGCGGGCGGCGCGAAGGCGGCGGGAACGGCCCCGGCGGCAGCCAGGGCGTCCCACCACGTCACGCGGTGGCTTCGACGTTCGGGAACGGCGGGACCTCGAGCAGCCACAGCCCCGCGATGCGCATCTGCTTGTCGACTTCGACGAGCAGATGATCGGCGACGCGGACCACGGTGGCGGGCCGGGCGCGACCGACCCGGATATGGAACACCGACTCCGACCGATTCTTGTCCACGGTCAGCGCCGTATCCACTTCGACCGCGGCCACCCCCGGCTGGGAGCGGCGGTCGGGGAACGTCACCTGCGCGTCCTTCGACGGCTTGGGCGGCTCGAGGGTGTCGAGCGTCCGCACGTCGTCGGGCCAGGTGACGACGTCCACGCCGCGCAGCGAGCCGCTGGCGACGTCGATCACGACGAACGACCCGTCACCGCCCTCGAGGTCGACCGTCCCGTTCATGCCGGTCCCCGACCCCTTGGCGACGCCTTTGCAGGCGACCGTCAGAATGTCGGTCTCGGGATCCCAACGGTAGGTGACCTTCGGGAGCTTCCCGTCGAGCGGCTCGATCCGGGTTTCGAAGTGCATGGAGGACGGGTAATATAGCAGCACGATGCAACGACGCGAGTTCTTGACGGTGGCCGGCATGGCCGCGGTGACCGGCCCATTGGGGATTGCGGATTTCGGATTGCGGATTGACGAGTCCGGGACGCCGAGTGCGAAAATCCGCAATCCGCAATCGCCAATCCGCAATTCTCACCAGGTCCCCACCCTGCGCCCGGAGGTTTTCGCCCGCCGCATCGAGCGCCTGCAAGCCGAGCTCAAGAGCCGCAAGCTCGATCTCTTCGTCGCCGAGCCGGGCACGAACCTCCAGTACTTCGCGCGCTACAATCCCGGCCGTAGCGAGCGGCTGATTCTCCTCATGGTGCCGGCCGCGGGGAGACCCGCACTCGTGTGCCCCTCGTTTGAAGTCGAGCGCATCAAGCGCAACAGCGTGATCGCCGACGTGCGTGGGTGGGAGGAGCATCAGGATCCCTGGGGACTCGTGCGCGAAGCGGGGCGCGAGATCAAGCCGGGCGGGCGCGTGGGGATCGCGGCGGTCGAGCCCGGAACGTCGTACCAGAGTTTCCTGCGCCTGTCCGACAGGCTGAGCGGCTGGCGCTTCCAGAACGGCGCGGCGGTCACCGAGCGCCTGCGGATCGTCAAGGGCCCCGAAGAGCTCGCCTTGATTCGGGCCGCCATCGCGGCGACCGAGGCCTCGATCGCGGCGACGTTCGCGCAGCTGACGGTCGGGATGACCGAGCGCACCGTCGCGCAGCTCCTGTCGCGCGAAATGGCGAGCCGCGGCTCCCCCGGAGGCGGCCTGGTCCAGTTCGGGCCGTCGAGCGCACTTCCTCATGGCGGCCCGTCAGCGGGCGAGCTGCAGCGCGAGACCGTAGTGCTGATCGACGCCGGCTCGCGCGTCGAGGGCTACACCTCCGATATCACCCGCACCATCTGGTTCGGCGATGCGCCATCGGAGGAGTTCAAGAAGGTCTACAACCTCGTGCACGACGCGCAGACGGCGGCGATGGAAGCGGGGCGGCCGCTCGTGACGCAGTGCCAGGACTTGGACCGGCTGGCGCGCAAGACAATCGCCGACGCGGGGTACGGCCAGTATTTCACGCACCGGCTGGGCCACGGGATGGGGATGGACGGGCACGAGGTGCCCTACCTCGTCGAAGGCAATGCGCTGCGGCTCGAGCCCGGCATGGTGTTCACGATCGAGCCGGGGATCTACCAGCTGGGCAAGTGGGGCGTGCGGATCGAAGACGACTGCGTGATGGGCCAGAACGGCATCGAGGTGATGAGCAGCCGGCCCTCGAAGCTCTAGTCGCCCAGTTTTTTCGCGAAGTTGACGATGCGATCCAACGCTTTCGTGATGTCGGCAGTCGCCGCCGCGTACGACAGGCGGACCCAGCGATCGTCCCCGAACGCCGCACCCGGGACCAGCGCCACGCCGGTCTGCGTAATGAGCCTCGTGCAGAAGTCCGTCCCCGTGATCCGGCCGAACGAGTCCACTCGAAAGAAGAAGTAGAACGCGCCCGTCGGCTCGACGAACTCCACGCCGGGCAGGTCCTGCCGGAATCGCGCGACGACCATGTCGCGGCGGCGGCGGAACTCGGCGACCATGCGGGCGACGTCCTGCTCCACGCGCTCGTCGCCCAGCGCCGCGGCGGCGGCGAACTGGGCGGGATGATTGGCCCCGGTCGTCGTGTGCGACTGGAGCGCCGCCATCGCCTTCGCGACGCGCGCCGGCGCGAGCGCGAGGCCGATGCGCCAGCCCGTCATCGCATACGCCTTGCTCACGCCGTAAATCAGGACGATGCGCTCGAGCAGGTCGTCGGGCAGATCGAGAAACGACGGCGCCGGCCCCGTGCCGTAGTGTATCCGGCGGTAGATCTCGTCGGCGATCACCCAGACCTTCCTGGCCTGCGCCCATTGCGCGATCGCGCGGATCTCGGCATGCGTGTACACCGCGCCAGTGGGATTGCACGGCGAGCAAAGGATGAGCCCGCTCGCCCCCGGCAGCATCCGCTCGAGGTCCTTCACGCTCGGCTTCAGGCTCCATTCGGGGTCGCCCGCGATCATCACGGGGCGCGCGCGGCAGAGGTGCACGATCTGGGGATACGACACCCAGGCGGGCGACGGGATCGCCACGACATCGCCCGGGCCGAACAGCGTGAAGCAGGCGTTGAACAGCGACTGCTTGGAGCCGCTCGACACGACGATGTGGTCGGCGTTCACGGGGCGGCCTCCCGAGAGCAGGGACAGGTGCGTCGCCGCCGCCGAGCGCAGCTCGAGGATCCCTTCGTTGGCCGGATAGTGCGTCTTGCCGTCCTTGATCGCGCGCAGGCCGGCCTCCGCGGGGATCTGGGGCGTGGGGAAGTCGGGCTCGCCCGCGCCGAGATCGATGACGTCTTCGCCCGCGGCCTTACGCCGCTTGGCTTCTGCCGAAATTGCGATGGTCGCGGAGGTCTCGAGATGCTGGAGGTTGGCCGAGAGGCCGTCCGTCATCGGGGGATCGCTCCGTAGCGCTTGAGGATGGCGGTCGTCGAATCGATGGGGAGCGCGCGCACTTCGCCACGATAGCCCCGCACGGTTTCGGCGCGCAATAAGGAATTGTAGATGGCTTCTTCGGTCGCTTCGATGGCGGCCTGGAAGAGCGGCGTGAGCGACTCTTCCGCGACGACGGTCCGACGGTCCCACGGCCGGACGGTCGAGAACGCAATCACGTAGTCGCCCGAGCCGTGCGACATGCTACTGCCGGTACGCGCGAGGCCGGTCAACGCTCGGCGCGCCACCCGCGTGAGCTGCCGGTGATCGAGCGGCGCTTCGGTCGCGAGCACGATGATGATCGACCCGTCCCCCGTCCCTCGTCCCCCGCCCCTTGTTCGAAGCTCCCGACCTACGGGGACGCCATCGATCCGCAGATCGCCGCCATAATTCGTCTGTACGAGCGCGCCCAGCGTCCATCCGCCCCAGCGTTCCGGGAGCCGCCGGCTCGCGGTACCGATGCCGCCCTTGTAGCCGAACGCGACGGTCCCCCGCCCCGCACCGACGGCCCCTTCGGCCACCGGGCCGTCGCTCGCCCCGCGAATCGCGCCCAGGACGTCCGCCTCGGCGATTGGGCGGGCGCGAATGTCGTTGAGGTAGCCGTCGTTGGTCTCGCCCACGACGGGGTTCGCGGACAGCACGTCTTCGTTGCCGGGCAGGGCCAGCAGCCAGGTGAGCACGGCGTCGGCGGCGCGGGGGACGCAGAGCGTGCACGTGAGCACGATCGGCGACTCGAGCTGGCCGAGCTCGTTCACCTGGGTCGAGCCGGCGAGTTTGCCGAACCCGTTCCCGACGACGATCGCGGCGGGGACTTTCTCGCGGAACGGATTGCCGCCGTGCGCGAGGATCGCCGTGACGCCGGTGTTGATCGAGTCGCCCCGGGCGACGGTCGTATGACCGACGCGGACGCCGGCGACGTCGGTGATCGCGTTCAGCGGCCCCGGCGGAAAGGTCCCGATCGTGAGGCCGAGGTCGCGGGCGCGGGGGCGCTGGGCGGAAAGGGGCGCCGCCAGCACGACCATGAGGAGCAAGTTGCGCAGACGCATCGAGCCAAGTTAGCATCCGCCGTGGCAGGTCGCCCTTTGACAATCGAGGCTCAGGTGAAGGTGGAGCGGAGTCGGCACACGGTGCTCGTGATGCCTCCCGATGTCAGTCGGGTGGCGGACTGGGATATGCTCTTCCCCGGGCTCGCGCCCGGGGTCAGCAAGGCCCTGGTCGTCTGTGCAGATCACGAGCAGGCTTCGCTCTGGGCGGATGCTGCTCCTCCCGAGCTCAGGGCCCACGCCGTCACCGGCCTCACGCGTACCGCCGCCCTATTAAAGGAGCGCCGCGTCGGCGTGCTAGCCGGCGCTCCCGCCGATCTCGCCGCCCTCGTCGCCCGGGCGGCCCTGAAGCTCGACACCATCGAAACCATCGTGCTCGCCTGGCCGGAAGGCTTCGCGGACGCGCTCGATCCCCTCCTCGCCGAAGCTCCCGACGCCCGCCGCATCGTGTTGAGCTGGAACCCACCCGCCCTCACCGACTTCCTCGAGCGCCACGCCCGGCGCGCCGAAATCGTCGGCGCTCTGCCACTCGATCCCGACGGCAGGCCGCTTGGCCCCGTCGGCTCGGCGCGGTACGCGGTCGTGTCCGCTTCCCGGCGGGAGGCGGCGGTGCGCGACGTGCTCGACACGCTGCGCTCGGCGCGGCCGTTCGTGTGGGACGGCGGTGAGATCTTGCCTGACGGCAAGCACGATCTCGTCATCGCCACGACGCTTCCCACGCGCCACGAGCTGACGTCGTTGATCGCCGTGGCGCCGGCGCCGGTGTTGATCGCCACCGCCTCGCAGTTGAGCTATCTGCGATCGATTGCCGCGTTGACGCCGCTGCCGTTGTCGCCTGGAGCCGAGCGGGCGGAGGATCGGGCTGCGGCGCTGCGCGCGGAGATTTCGGCCCGGCTCGAGCGTGGGGACGTGGATGCGGAGCTGCTGGTCCTGGGGCCGCTGTTCGAGCGCTGGGATCCGGTGGAGATCGCCGGGGCGCTGCTCGCAATGCGCAGGGAGCAGGGAGCGGGGAGCGGGGAGCAGGGCGAACCGCCTCCGGCTCCCGCGACCGGGTGGCTGAAGGTGTTCGTCACGATCGGTCGAAAGGACCGCGCCGCGCCGAAGGATCTTGTGGGCGCGCTGATTCGCGAAGTGGGCTTGGACAAAGGACAGATCGGCCGGATCGACATGAAGGATTCGTTTTCGCTGATCGACGTCGCCGCGGGCGTCGCCGAGCAGACGGCGCGGCGCCTCAGCGGCGTGACGATTCGGGGCAAGCGGGCGAGCGCCCGGCTCGATCGCGCCGGCTGAAACGCCGACGGGCCGCCCAGCGGGACGGCCCGTGACCAGCGCAGACGGCTGAACGCTCGTCAGCTACTTCTTGTTGTTCACCGCCATCTTCAGCTGCTTGCCCGCGCGGAACGCCGGCGCAATCGACGCCTTGATCTGAATGACGCTGCCGGTCTTGGGATTGCGACCCATCCGGGCGGCGCGCTTGCGGGCCTCGAAGTTGCCGAAACCGGTGATCTGCACCTTGGAGCCCTTCTTCAGCTCGCCCGCAATGATGCCCTTGTCGTCAAACAGGGCTTCGATCGTGCGGCTCGCATCGGCCTTCGACATCTTCGTGCGCATCGCGAGGGCTGTGGTCAGCTCCGCCTTGTTCACAGATTCTCCTTGTGGGGGTGGGGCTCGTGTGAAAAGCCTTATAAATCGGCCCCTCTTGCGGGGGGGCGCCAGAAAACCCGCATGAATACTGCACCAACTATGGGGTATCCCCCGGAAATCCGCAAGTTATCAGCACTTCCTTGACCCACCCCCCCGCCCCCACTACCCTTCTCCGCGCATGTTCCAGGTCAGCCGCCCCGGTTGGATCGAAGTGATCTC
>JAUYMC010000138.1 GCA_030699545.1 Gemmatimonadales bacterium
TCAAGGACTGCATCCGCAGGCGGGGGGAGAACATCTCCTCCTACGAGATCGAGCAAGTGCTCAACTGCCATCCGGCGGTCGCCGAGAGCGCGGTGATCGGCGTTCGGGTGGCCGGCGCTGGCGGCGAGGAGGAGGTCAAGGCGTGCATCGTCCCGGCCGGCGCCCCGCCTGATGCGCTGGAGCTGCTCGACTGGTGCGCGCGCCGGATGCCCCGCTCCGCGGTGCCCCGCTTTCTCGAGTTCGTGCCCACCCTGGACAAGACGGCGACCGGCAAGATTCGCAAGCAAGACCTTCGTACTGCCGGGGTCACCCCGTCGACCTGGGACCGGGAGTCGGTCGGCTACATCGTGCCCCGGTGACACTCGCCACGGCCGAACTGACATCAGACTGCCGTCAAGGATCGTCGATCTCTCGATGCCGCTCGACAACGAGCGGTATCCTGTTCGTAGGAGGCCACCATGACCATATCGAGACGGGCGTGGCTCGCCGGGAGCCTGACCCTGGCTGCGGGCCTGATCCCCCGGCCGGGCGCGGCGGCGGCCGCCAAACCCACCGTCACCGTCTACAAGTCCCCCACCTGAGGGTGCTGCACCCAGTGGGTCGTGCACCTGCGATCGCAAGGCTTCCCCGTCAAGACCGTCGACCTCGATGACCTCGGGCCCGTCAAGCGCAAGCACGCCGTCCCCGAGGCTCTCGCGTCCTGCCACACTGCCCTCGTCGAGGGCTACGTGGTCGAGGGCCATGTGCCGGCCGACCTGATCGTCCGCCTGCTCCGCGAGCGCCCCCGCATCGCCGGCATCGCGGTCCCCGGCATGCCCTTGGGCTCTCCGGGCATGGAGTCCCCGGGCCAGACCCCCGAGCCCTACCAGGTCCTCGCGTTCGACCGGAGCGGGCGCACCAGCGTCTTCGCGCGCCGCTGACGGCGATCAGTACCCCGGCGGCGCGACGAAGGCGTAGTACTCGCGCTCGATGAGTTGCGCGAAGCGGATGGTCAGAAGGTCGCCGTACTGCGGTCCCACGATCTGCACGCCAACCGGCAGCCCTTCTTTCGTCAGGCCGACCGGCGCGACAGTGGAGGGCAGGAAGCACATCCCGGAATAGCCGGCCCAGAACATCTGCGTGGTCGAGGGTTGCGGCGTGCCGTTCACGCTCATCATGCGCTCCCAGCGCTCCCCCTCCTGCATGTGGGGAAAGGCCGCGGTCGCGGCCGTGGGGCAGAGCAAGACATCCCAGTCGCGGAAGAACTCCGCCCACGCGAGGCGCATCTGGTGACGGCGCTCGTTCAGCCGCGCCCACTCGCGCGGCGCCATGGTCGTGCCGCGCACGAACTGCGCGTAGTAGCTGAAATCGTCCGCGGCGATCGAGCCCTTTCCCTGCATGAAGCGGTTGTACTGCTCGTCGGGTTGACGCCCGGAGGTGGCGAAGCGCAGCAGCTGGATGTACACCTTGTGCGCCTCGTCCGGGTCGAACGCCGGGCGCGCGCGCTCGCTCACCTTCGCGCCCTGCTTCGCGAGAAAGCGGGCGAGCGTCTGGATCGGCGCCTGCACCGATGCGTCCACCTCCGCCGTCGCATGCGTGAGCATCACCGCCACCCGCAGCCCGCGCGGCGAGCTCCACTTCGGCGCACGCAATGCGAGTGTCCAGCCGGCGCCGTCGATCGGGTCCGGCCCCGCGGTGGCGCGCAACGCGATCTCGAGGTCCGCGGCGCTGCGCGCCAGCGGCCCGACCGCCGCGATGTCGGCGACCGCGACGGCATCGCCGAGGTGCTGGCCGCGCGGGGAGACGATCTGGTACGTAGGCTTGTGGCCGAACACGCCGCAGTAATGCGCCGGATTGCGGATCGACGCGCCGATGTCGCTGCCGTACTCGAGGCCGGTCAGGCCAGCGGCGAGCGCGGCAGCGGACCCGCCCGAGGAACCGCCCGGCGTGCGCTGCACGTCCCACGGATTGTTGGTGGTGCCGTATACCGGGTTGAAGCTCTGCCAGTCGGCGAGCATCACTGGCACGTTGGTCTTGCCGAACACGTTCGCGCCGGCGGCGAGCAGCCGCTCGACCACGAGCGCGTGCGTCCTCGCGCCGTGGCGCTTGAATTCGGGCAGGCCCCAGGTGGTCGGGAGGCCGGCGACGTCGAAGGATTCCTTCACCGTCATCGGCACTCCGTGCAGCGGTCCGAGCTTCGTGCCGCGCTTGCGCAGGGCGCCATCGGCCTCGCGCGCGGCCGTGCGCGCGGCCGGCAGGCGCGTGGCGATGATCGCATTGAGCTTCGGATTGTGGCGCGCGACCCGGGCGAGGTAATGCTCGAGCAGTTCGAGGCAGCCGATCTCTTTCGCGCGGATCAGGCGCGCAAGCTGCCGTGCCGAGGAAAACGCGATGTCAGTCACGCCGCTCTCGCCACCGTTCTGGGACCGCTCTGGTACCGCCCGATCCTTTGATGATCGCTCCCGCATGGGTGTGCCTCCTCACGCGACGCCGCAGTAGTCCAGCACGAACGCCGCGATCACCTTCGTCACCTCTTTCACGCTCTCGAGATCGACCCACTCGTCCGGGCCGTGGAGGTTGGCTCCCACCGGACCGTAGCAGGTCGCGGGGAGACCCAGGTGGACCCTCCAGAAGCGGGCGTCGGTCACCGCCGTCGCGTGGTTGTACTCGGCCGGGCGGCCCGTCACCTCCGTGTGGGCGCGCGCCACCGCCTGCGCGAACGCGTCGTCCTCGGGGACGGTGAAGCCCCAGTCGTGCTGAACGCCCTCCTCCTTCCCCAGCACGCTCTCGTGGCCCACGAGCTCCCGCAGGAACTCCACCTGGTCGCTCCAGCTCTCGTCGATCCGGTCCCACACCTGCCGTTTCCGCCTATCCTCCGCCATGGCTCT
>JAUYMC010000299.1 GCA_030699545.1 Gemmatimonadales bacterium
GGCCGACCTCGATCTCGAGCCGCTTCCGGAGCTGGAGCCGACCATATCGGCGGAGGCGGAGGATCTCGGGGCCGAGCTCGATGACGCCGATCTCGTGCTGGAGGGGGCGAAGCCCGCGGCGCCCCCGCCTCCCCCGCCCCCCAAAATGAAGCCGCTCGGCCGGACCGCGACGCCGGCTGGCGAGCCGCCGCGCGTGAAGCCCGTCGTCCCCAAGCGTCCATCGGCCGCTCCCGCGACGCCCGGAAAGCGAAAAACGGTGGTCGAGGTGCCGCCGCTCGAGCTGGAGCCCGACTTCCAGACCGCCACGACCGACGCCGGCCACGACGTGGACGATCAGCCGCTCGTGATCGAGGAGGGGCATGAGCACCCCAGCTTCGTACAGACCGAGGACGACACGTCCATCTCCTCGGGGCGGCGGTCGGGATACATCGACCTCGGGCTCGAAGGCATCGAGAATCAAGGCGATCAGGCGGCCTCGCTCGTGTTCTCGAACATCGAAAGCACGCCCGCGGCGCCGAGCATCGACGCGCTGGAGTCGCGGGTCGCCGACAATCCCGACGACCCCGACGCGCATCAGGCGCTGGGCGAGGCGTTGATCGAGAATGGCGAGCGCGCGCGCGGCATCGAGGAGCTGGACCTCGCGACGGCGGGATTCGAGAACGCCGGCAAGATGATTCAGGCGCGGGATCTGGTGGAGGAGATCCTGCGGCTCGACCCGAACAGCGTGCGCCACCGCCAGAAGGCGGTGGAGTTCGCGTTCAAGGGCGGCGAGAAGGCGAAGCTCGTGGACGCCTACCTGGAGCTGGCGGACGCGCTGTTGCGCTCCGATCTGCCGGAGAAGGCGCGGGCCGTCTATGACCGCGTGGCCGAGCATGACCCCACGAACGAGCGGGCGAAGGCCGCGCTGACGATGCTCGCTCCGCCGCCCGAGCCCGCCAAGCGCGAAGGCAAGGTCAAGGCGAAGGACGCCAAGATGAAAGTGCGCAACGAGACCGTCGCGGGCGGCGACTTCATCGACCTGAGCTCGATGATGCTGGAAGACGCGGCGCCGGAAAAAGACAGCCGGATGACGGTGGAGGACGAAGAGCCCACCGGCGACGAAGAGCAGGATTTCCAGGACATGCTGGCGCGCTTCAAGCAGGGTATCGACGAGAACATCGACGAGACCGACTTCCAGTCGCATTACGATCTGGGCGTTGCCTTCAAGGAGATGGGCCTGCTCGACGAGGCGATTGCGGAGCTGCAGAAGGCGCTGCGGGCGCCCGAGGGGAAGCTGCGCACGTCGGAAATGCTGGGCGTCTGCTTTTTCGAGAAAGGCGCGTTCGGGGTCGCCGAGTCGATTCTGCGGCGCGGCCTCGATCTTTCCGCGTCGGGGGACCAGGAGCGGCTCGGGATTCTCTACTGGCTGGGCCGGGCGCTCGAGCAGCAGGGCAAAAAGGCCGAGGCGCGGGACTTCTACGGCCGGGTGTTCGCGGTCGACATCCGGTTCCTCGATGCCGAGCAGCGCGTGAAAGCGCTCGCGAAGGCGAAGTGACGTGAGCCAGCAAGTCGCGGGCGTCACGCTCCGGGACGTGCAGCGTCCCGTGGCGGCCGAGCTGGAGCAGGTGGTGGACGAGCTGCGGCGCCTGATCGCGGCGCACTTTCCGATCGCCAGCGAAGTGAACGAGCATCTGCTTCGCATGAAGGGCAAGCTGTTCCGGCCGACGCTGCTGCTGTTGAGCAGCAAGGCCGCCGGCAGCACCGATACGCGGGCGAACACCCTCGCGGCGGTGGTGGAGCTGATCCATCTCGCCACGCTGGTCCACGACGACTCGGTGGACCATTCCGTGCTGCGGCGCGGGCTGCCCACCATCAACGCGCTGTTCTCGCATCAGATCGCCGTGATCATGGGCGACTACCTCTATTCGCGGGCGATCATCGAGCTGGTGAAGCTCGACGATCGCGAGGCGCTGCGTGTGCTGGCGCGCGTCACCAACGAGATGACGGTGGGGGAGATGCGCCAGCTCGAGGCGCACGACAAGCTCGCCTACGGTGAGTCGGCGTATGACGAGCTGATTCGCGCCAAGACGGCGTCGCTGCTGTCGGGGGCGTGCGAAGTCGGCGCGCTCACCGCGCCGCCCGCGTTCCGCCACGCGCTCGCGCGCTTCGGCATGCTGCTCGGCATGGCCTTTCAGATCACCGACGACGTGCTGGACTACACGCAGCCGGAAGCGGTGACGGGGAAGCCGTCGGGGCTCGATCTGCGCGAGCACAAGGTGACGCTGCCGCTGATCGCCGCGCTCGCGCGCCTGCCGGCCGACGGCCGGCGCGTCGTGGAGCGGCTCATGAATGCCGCCGAACCCTCCGACGATCTCGTGGCGGAGGTCATTCGCCTGGTGGAGGCGGCGGGCGGACTCGAGACGGCGCGCCGCCGGGCGCTCGATCTCGCCCAGCAGGCGGAGGCGGAGCTGGAGGTGCTGCCGCCGTCGGCCGCGCGCGACGCGTTACAGGGCAGTATCGCCTACGCCGTGGAGCGACGGAGCTGATGATGCGGCACGGTCCCCGCCGTCCCGGGTTCTATATCGGTGTGCTCGCCGTGGGCTTCGTGCTGGGCGGGCTGCTGCAGGCGTTTCTGCGGCGCTTTCTCCCGCAGGGACCGGCGCGCGAGGTGTTCACCTGGTCGGTGACGCCGACGATCGGGCCGGTGCATCTGGACCTGCTGGTGATGTCGATGACACTCGGGCCCGTCGGGCTCGATGTCTCGCTGCTTGCGGTCGTGGGCGTGGCGATCGGCTATCTCGTCGCCCGCTCACTTTTCTGAACTGAGGCTGCCATGTTCGGCAATCTGGGCTTCACCGAAATCGCGATCCTGGTGCTGATTCTGGTGCTGTTCTTCGGGGCCAAACGGATCCCCGAGATCGGCGCCTCGATCGGGAAAGGGATCAAGGAGTTCAAGCGCGGGCTCAGCAAGGACGACAGTATCGAGCCCCCGCCTCCCCCGCCCGTGGACGGATCGACGCTGCCGCCCGATCAGACGGCGAGCGGCAGCCCCAAGCGTCTGAGCCAGTAGCATGTTCGGCAATCTGGGCGCGGGCGAGATCGTCATCCTGCTGCTGATCGTGCTGCTGGTCTTCGGCGCGAACCGGTTGCCGGACGCGGGGCGCGCGGTGGGGAAGGGGCTGCGGGAGTTCAAGCGCGCGCTGTCGGACGCGGAGGACAGCGTCCGCCGGGCACCCGACGAAGAACCGCCGCGTGATGCCCAGCCGAAACGGCTGGTCGAGTAGCCGCTAGAAGCCCAGGTCCAGGGGCTCGTCGGAGACCTGGGTCCGGAAGATCTCCTTGCGCCGGTCGACGATCGAGGCGCGCTCGCGCAGTCCCCGCATGTACTGATCGATGCGCGCCTGCCGCGCGGCGCTGAGCAGCTGCGCGCGCTGCGCGTCGCGCTGCGCGACCCAGGCGCTCGAGTCGGCCAGCCGCCGGCCGAGCGACTGCACCACGAAGTAGCCTCCTTCGCCTTCGAGGACGCCGCTCCGCTCGCCCACCCCCAGCCCGAACGCCGTCCCGATCACCAGCGGCTCGCGCGCCAGATAACTTGGCGGCTCGAGGCGCGGGAATGGGCCGAATGGCTGGACGGCGAGTCCGCGCGCGGTCGCCGCGGCCACGAGATCGGGCGTGCCGCGCAGGGCGGCGGCGAGGGAATCGGCGCGGCGCTTCGCGATCACCTTCTGCTTCTCGCCCCGGACGCGGGCCGCGATCTGGTCGCGGATGTCCGCGAGCGGCGGCACGCCTGCGGGCACCAGCGAATCGAGCCGGAAGACGTAGAAGGCGGGCTGCGCTTCGATGACCGGACTCGTCTCGCCGACCTGGGCCTCGAAGGCCCACACGCTGACGTCGGGGATCACGTAGCGGCCGATGTTCAGGCGCTCGCCGTCCACCACGCGATGGCGCGGCGAGACGGGGAGGCCGAGCCGCTCCGCCGCCGCTTCCAACACGCGGGGATCGGTTTGCTCGGCGGCGAGCCGTTCCAGGGTGTCGGCGCGGGCCTCGACGTAATCGAGGCGCGCGCTCTGGAGTGACACGGGGATGAGAATGTGGCGGACCTTCATCGAGTCGCCGCGCGCCGAATCCACCCGGATCAGGTGGTAGCCGAACTGCGTGAGAATGGGGGCCGACGTCTGACCCGGCCGCAGGCCGCGCAGGCCCTGGAGAAACTCCTGATCGAACCCCTGCTCGTCGCGCCGGAGCCAGCCGATTTCGCCGCCGCGCTGCCCGCTCACCGTATCGGCCGATTCGCGCTGCGCGACTTCGGCGAACGGAGCGCCACGCGTGATTTCGGCCCGCACGCGCGCGACCGTGGCCCGCGTGGCGGCGCTGTCTTCCGCATTGGGCAGGCGCGGCTGCGCCACGAACCGCACGTAGGCGACCGCGGGACGCTGTAGCTCGTCCTCATGCTCGCCGATGTAGCGCTGCAGCTCGGCGTCGCTGATCGGCGAGGAGTCAGCCATCTGGTACGGCCAGACCGGGAGCACCGCGACCCGCACCGAATCGTGCTGATCCTTGTACATCCGCCAGAGCTTGCTGTCGGAGATGTAGACGTCGGCGGTGAGATACTGCGCGAGCTTGATCTGCGGCAACCGGTCGCGATAGATGCCTTCGATCTGCGCGAGCACGTCGCCCGTGGCGCCCGTCTGCAAGAAGCGCTGCCACTTGGTGACGTCGAACTGACCGTCGGTGTGGAACTGCGGGTCGCGCATGATCTCGGGCGGCGGCGACGTGCGGGCCGCCTCGATCACCTCCGCATCGGTGACGCGAATGCCGAGCCGGCGGTACTCCTGCTGCAGCAGAATGTCCTGGACCAGCTGATTCACTACCTGGTCCTGGACCTGCTGATCGTCCTCGCGCGACAACGGCGCCGTGCCGTATTGCTGGCGATACTGGTCGTAAGCCGCCTGCAGCCGCTGCTGGTATTCCGTGATCTGGACTTCCCGGCCGTTCACCCGCAGCACGACGTTGCCGCTCGGGCCCATGATGTCCATCACCTGGCCGACCGCGAGCCATCCAATGAACGAGAACGCGAGGATGTAAAAGACCCACTTGGCGTTGGAGCGCATCGTGCGCAGCATGGCGGCTACGAACTCCGGTCAGAGGAGAGGGGAAGGGGCATAAGTCTAAAAACGACAACGCACAAACTCAAGCGACCCGATTGTCCGCTGATTTGACAGCCATGCCGGCCGCACACTATCTTCCTCCAATTCCCACATAGACTTAGGCTGTGGCCTACACCAGCGAGATCGACAAGCTCGAAGCCCGGTGGCGTGAAAATCCTAAGGGGCGGAATTTCGCGCCCCTGGCCGACGCCTATCGTAAAGCAGGACTTATAGATAACGCGATTGACCTGTGTCAGGCCGGCCTCAAGCTCCATCCCGACTACGTCAGCGCCTACATCGTGTATGCGCGCTGCCTCATCGACAAGAAGGACGATCCCGCCGCCCTGAGCGTGTTCAAGCAGGTTCTCGAGCTCGACGGCGAAAACATCATCGCGCTGCGCGGGCTCGCCGAGCTGGCCGAGCGCAACGAACGATTCGGCGAAGCGGTGGAGTGGCTGACGCGGCTGCTGAACGCCGACCCCATGAACGGGGATGCCGCCGAAGCGCTGGCGCGCGCGCGGGGGAAGGCGGTCTCGGCCACCGATCTCGTGGTCGAGCCGACGCCTATCGCGGCGGACACGGTGCGGATCACCGGGATTGAGCCGACGCTGATCGCGGAGGTCGAGACGTTCGAGGGGGGCCTCACCGCGAACCCCGAAGCGCACGCCGCGGCGAAAGCCGAGGGCCTCGAGGTGCAGGAAGATGTCGAGCTGAATTCGCAACAAATCGAGCAGATCGAAGTCGAAGGGCTGGCGGCCACGCAGTACGAAGGCAGCGGGATGTTCAAGCTCGACGCACCCGAGCCGGTGCCGGAGTCCGACGCCTCCGACGACGCCCTCCCCACGATGGATCTGCCGCTCATCATGCCGGACGACGTGCCGATGCCCCCGGCCGCCGCGCAACGCGCGCCCGCCCCGGCACCGCCGCT
>JAUYMC010000146.1 GCA_030699545.1 Gemmatimonadales bacterium
GCACAATCCCCTGTCGCTCCACGCCAGGGTATCAAGTGCGACTTCACTATTGACAGTCTGCCCCCGCCCGGCTAACGTCCGCGCCATGCTGGCGGCCGGCGGCCCGCCGCGCCCGACGACAGGCGCCTGCCGGAGCTGGGCGCGCTCCTCCACCATCGCGTGCGGCTCGCGGTACGCTACCGAGATCCAGAAGCTCATCATCGCGCGGAACATCCCCGGCGTGCCGGCCTTCGGCGACGAGGGCCCCGCCCCACAGACCACTGGCAAGAAGGGAGCCTGACCCATGGACTTCGAGACGATCCTCTTCGAGGTGCGCGGCGGCGCGGCGTGGATCACGCTGAACCGCCCGGCCGCGCTCAACGCCATCAGTCCCACCGTCATCCGCGAGCTGGACCAGGCTCTCGACCGGGCGCAGGCGGCGCCCGGGCTCCGCGCCGTGGTCCTCGGCGCCCGCGGCCGGGCCTTCTGTGCCGGCGCCGATCTCAAGGCCCTGCGGGACGCCGGCGAGGACAACGCGGCATTCCTCGACAGCGTGCTGGCCATCATGAACCGTCTCGAGCGGTTCCCGCTGCCGGTCATCGCGGCGGTGAACGGGATGGCGCTGGCGGGCGGGCTCGAGCTCCTGCTCTGCTGCGACCTGGTCGTCGCCGCCGAGAGCGCCAAGATCGGCGATGCCCACGCCAACTACGGCCTCCTGCCGGGCGGCGGTGGATCCGTGCGGCTGCCCCGGAAGATCGGCCCGACGCGGGCCAAGTACCTCATGTACACGGGGGAGTTTGTCCCCGCGGCAGATCTCGTGGCGGCGGGCCTTGTGAACGAGGTGGTGCCGGACGCCGAGCTGGGCGCGGCGGTGGAGCGCCTCGTCGGCAAGATCGCCACCAAGAGCCCGCTGGGGCTCAGGCGGATGAAGGCGCTGGTGGACGAGGGGATGGACCAGCCGAGCGAGGTGGCGCTCCGCGCCGAGATCCTGGTGGGCGAGCTGCACGCCCGCTCCTTCGACATGCAGGAGGGACTCGCCGCCTTCAACGAGAAGCGCCGGCCGCGCTTCGAGGGGCGCTGAGTCCCGAAACGTGACCGACCCCGAGAGAGGTCAAGCGGATGCTCCAGCTCTGCGTCATCCGGCGCATGGGCGAGCCCGAGGACGCCGCCGCCTGGATCGCCGGCCAGACCTACCCGGTCAACGAGGGCTATTCCTTCGCCGTGTAGTCGGCGCCCCTGTCCAGGGCCGTGGCGCGCCGGGGGCCTCGGGCGGGCGCCCGCGTCCGTTGCGCCGGCGACAAGCAACCCGATCGGGGCCACGGCGCCTCCCCGGCGCCCGGCCCCGCCTCCCCTGCGCCCGCTCCTGGACGGCGGCCCCGCGGTGGAACAGCCTCGCTCAGGACCGAAGGGCGTTCGACGTGGCTGGGCAGATGGCTCAAGTCGTCGGGGACATCGTCAATGAGAGCCTCGCCATCGCCCCCCTCATCCCCGCAGATCCTGCAGGAGCTCCGACGCCGGGTTGACGCCGGTCACCAGGAGGTGATCGCGCGCGCGGGTACACGCCAGGTACAGCAGATGACGCTCCGTGAGATCGCCGGCAAAGAACAGAGCATCCGGCCGGCTGCCGCCGAGAGCGGCGACGAAACGGAGCTGCGCCACGCTCACGTCCTGCGCCTCGTCCACGACCACGAAGTCGTACGGCAGGCACTCACCCCCGGCGAGGTGCGCCGCGAGCCGGCTGTACAGGTCCGCCTGCGTCACGAGCCTCCGCTCGGTCAGTCCCGCGCGAACGCGCTCGAAGATCGCCCAGAGCGCCTGCCGCTGCTTCTCCGGCAGCCGCGTCTTTCGCCCCAGCCGCGCGACGTCACGATAGGCCTCCCACGAATCGAGCTGCCACGCGTCCACGACCTCGTTCCACTCGGCCACCAGAAAGGCGAGCGAGAACTTCTGGTCCACGCTCTCCCGGGCGGCCTCGCGCACAAGATCGCGCAGCCCCTCGCGCGACGCGACCTCGGCGCGGCCGAGCATGCGGTCGTGGAGCCGGCGGGCGACCGTGTCCAGCGGGTCCACGTCGATGCGCTCGCGGAGGCGCGGCTCGGTGCCGATCAGTCGCGCGAGCTTGGTGCGCAGCGCGCTCGCCAGCGTCTCCGAGAACGTGGTGATGCCCGGTGCACGATCAATCGGAGGTCGCTGCTGACCCGCACCGACCAGAACCGCTTGTCCTGCGCCTTGGCGAGCTTGTGGAAACGCATTCCGGAGCTGGTCGGATCGAGCTGCAGGTCGAAGGCGGTGGTCTTGACCGCCTTCTGCTCGTCGCCGGTGAGCCGCGCGAGGCTGTCCGTGAAGGTGCCGGCGATGCGGAACTCCATGGTGGTGCCGCTCACGCTTCCCGGAACATTAGATCACCTCAGAAGTCAGTACGCGAAACTCGTAGTCGCCCTCTTGCTGGTCCGGGAAGATCACCAGGTTGAGGCCGTCCGCACGAGCTGATGGAACCAGGAGACCATCGTTGCCGAGCCACGCGATGGCGCCACCCACGCGCTGGCAAGCGCGATGGTCGAGAGAGGCTAAGTCCTCTTCCGAGATTCCGAGTTCGACCAGACGGGTTCGATCTGATAGGTCAATGACGGAGGATAGGACGACACCGATTCTATAAATCGTACGCGGCGCCGTCGGCGGAACGGGCTGTAAGGAAATTTGGAAGTCTGCTTCAGCGAGAGCGACCTCGCGCGTCAAGCTGCTGTATATCGCTGGAGTCTCGGCAGGATTCCAGCGAGCTCCTCGCTGATTCTCACGCTCAGGCGGGTAGTCACCGAACATATGACGGAAGACTTCCCCATGCCATTGATCCGCGCGAAGGTGATCGAGCTTATCGAGAAGCTCCCGATCATAGATCACCGAGCACTATCCCCTAGACGTAGGCGCCATCCTTGAGTTGGGCGATCACCGTGAGAACGTCCTCGATCCTGCCCTGCTGAATCCTGTCCGCCGGGCGATCTCCTCCCAACAGCTTGTGTGGGGAGAACAACCACAAGCGGGCCTCTTCAGGCGGGTACAAATCGCCAAGTTCGCTGATCAACCACTCCAGCCGGAGCAGGTAGTCGCGCCGGTCCGGCTGCGGTTGAGTTCTGCCTGCTCGCCACCGGGACACGGTCTCGGGTGTTGTGTTGAGAAGCTGAGCGACTTCTCGAGCTGTGATTCCGCCCTTTTGCTGAACGTTATCGAGACGCGTGGCTAGAGCACCAGCCATGACAACTCACCTCCTCCTCGGGAACAATGACGTATCCATAGTCGTTTCGATTGACGTATACATTGACAATACAGTAGACGCGGAGGGCCGTCAAGCCAGTCGGGCGTGGTCGGAGCCGTTGGCGGCCGCTGCGGCTCAAACCACCCGAAAGACCTTCATGACCTCATCACCCAGGTGGTTGATCACCTTCACGGCGATGCGCCCGGACCTGGGCTTGTCGAACGCGCGCGAGGTGTCGCTGTGGAGGCTGGCCCACGCCTCCGCGTCGATCTCGGCCTTCAGCGTGGTCTTGAGCGC